>JAKASY010000569.1 GCA_021817625.1 Bacillota bacterium
GGCCCAGCCCGAAAAGCGGCGCGCCCGGGCCGAGGGCGAACAGGGGATCGCGCGGCCCGGCCGGATCGTCCACGCCGTAGACGAGCACCTGGCCGGCGCGCACGAGGTACACGGCCTCGGGGTCGTCGAGGGCGAGCGGCCGGTTGCCGACGAGCGCGACCTCCTCGCCCTCGTGGTCGAACACGTCGCCCACGCGCTCGTACAGCACCTGCCACACGCTGGCGGGGAGCTGGCGCGCGGGCCGCGTCTGGAGGCGGGCGTGGTAGCGCGAGACGCCGCCGACGCGCACCTCCTCGACGAAGCTCTGGCCCAGGAGCGCCGCGACGATCGCCTCGGCCGCCGCCGCGTCGCCGCCCGCCGCGCCGCGGGCGATCTCCTCGAGCGTGGCCTCGCCGTGGCGCACGAGCCAGCGCACGACCTCCTGCTGGTCGTCGGGCAGGGACAGAAGGTCGGAGGCGGCGCGCACCGGCCGTACCGGCGGTGCGGAGCGGCCCACCGTGGCCAAGAGATCGTCGAGGGCGTCGTCACCGCGATCGGCCATGTCTCTTCCCTCCTACTCGCCTACTCGCCTACTCGGCCAGCACGAGGCTGGCGTAGAGGCCGCGCTCGCGCAGGAGCTGGTCGTGGCTGCCGCGCTGCACGACGCGGCCGCGCTCGAGCACGACGATCTCGTCGCAGTCGCGGATCGTGCTCAGGCGGTGGGCGACGACGAGGCAGGTGCAGCCGCGGTGGCGCAGGTTGTCGAGGATCTCCTTCTCGGTTGTGGGGTCGAGGGCGCTGGTCGCCTCGTCGAGGACGAGGACGGCCGGGTCCTGCACGAGGGCGCGGGCGATCTCCAGGCGCTGGCGCTGGCCGCCGCTGCAGTTCGTGCCGCCCTCCTCGACCATGCTCTCGTAGGCGCCGGGCCGGACGGCGATGTCGTCGTGGATGCAGGCGTCCTTCGCGGCCTGGACGATGCGCGACTCGTCGATGGTCGCGTCCCACAGGCTGATGTTCTCGGCCACCGTGCCCTCGAACAGGTAGATGTCCTGGTCCACCGTGGCGATCGAGGCCGAAAGCAGCCGCCGCGGCAGCTCGGTGCGGGCGACGCCGTCAAACAGGACGGTGCCGGACCACGGCTTGTACAGGCCCGTGACGAGGCGGGCGAGGGTGGACTTGCCGCTGCCGCTGCCGCCCACCAGGGCGACGCGGTCGCCAGGCCGCAAGGTCAGGCTGAAGGCGTCGACGAGCGGCCCCTCGAGGGGCGAGTAGCCGAACGACACGCCGCGCAGCTCGAGCGCGCCGGTGAGGCGCGCGCGACCGCCGGCAAGCTCTCCGTCCTGGCTGACCAGCGGGTCCTCCGGGTAGTGGAAGACGTCGTCCAGGCGCTCGAGCGCACCGCCGGCCTCCTGCAGGGCGCCGCCCAGGCCGACCAGCTGCGTGACCGGCGCCGAGACGCTGGCCAAGAGGCTCTGGAAGGCGACGAGCGCGCCCAGGCTGAACGCGCCGCGCGACACCTCGAGGGCGCCCAGGCCGAGCACGGCCGCGGTCGCGAGCCCGTTCAGCAGGCTCGGCGCGGCGCCCAGGTAGCGCGTGAGCACGCCGAGGTCCTGCTCGGCGCTCACGGTCTTGGCGTGGTAGCCGGCCCAGCGCGCGAAGAAGTCGGACTCGGTGCCCGACGCCTTCAGGCTCTCGATCGACTGCAGGCCGCCGACCGCGGTGCCCATCATCTTGTTCTGCTCCTGCAGGAAGCGGTGCATGCCGTCTGTGCGGGCCCGGTTCACCGCGCGCAGGGCGGCGAGGTTCAGGCCCAGGGTGACCACGGCCACGAGGGTCAGGCCGGCGTTGTACGTGAGCATCATGGCGAGGTAGAAGACCGCGGTCACAAGGCCCAGGAGGGCGCTGGCCAGCTGGCCGGACAGGAGGGTGGCGACGCGGTCGTTCAGCTCGACGCGGGTCGCCACGTCGCCGGTGGAGCGCTGGCCGAAGAACTCCATGGGCAGGCGGAGCACGCGCCACAGGTAGCGCGACGAGCCGACCAGCGCGAGCTGGGCCTGCAGGCGCGCCAGGTAGCGCTGCTGGAGGTAGGTGAAGGCGAGGCGCAAAAGCGCGCTCAGGAGGAGGCCGAGGGCGAGCGGCAGGATCCAGTTGCGGGCGCCGCCGAGGAGGACGTCGTTCACGAACACCTGGGACAGGGCGGGCACGGCGAGGCCCGGCACGACCAGGCCGAGGCCGGCGGCCAGGACGAAGGCGACGGCGCCGCGCGCCCCGCTCAGGCGCGCCCAGAGCGCGTGGGCCAGGGACAGGGGCCTGCCGCCGGGCTGGAAGTCGGGGCCGGGCCGGATCTCGAGCACGACGCCGGTGAATGCGGCGTCGAACTCCGCGTACGTGACGGTGCGCGGGCCGCCGGCCGGGTCGTTCAGGTGGACGCGGTCGCCCGCGAAGCCCTCGACCACGAGGAAGTGGTTGAAGTTCCAGTAGACGATGAAGGGCGCGTCCATCGTCCGCAGCCTCTCGGGCTCGCGCCGGAGGCCGCGCGCCACCATGCCGTAGGTGCGCGCCGCCCGCACCAGGTTCGAGGCCTTGGAGCCGTCGCGCGAGACGCCGCAGGCGACGCGTAGCTCCTCGAGCGGCACCCAGCGGCCGTAGTGCGCGAGGATGATCGCCAGGGCGGCGGCGCCGCACTCCACCGCCTCCATCTGGAGGACGGTGGGGGTGCGCACGCGCCGCCCGGGCCTCGGCGGCGCGGACGCGGGCGCCTCGAGGCCCGGTTCACGCTCGAGCGGCGGCGTCGACATCGGGGCGGTCACCTCCCGGTCG
>JAKASY010000570.1 GCA_021817625.1 Bacillota bacterium
TCCCGGGCCCGCGCCCACGACCGCCACGGATGGAGTCCCTGCCTTCGCCGGTGCGAAGGGCGGGCGCGCGATCGCTCGGTCGGCAACGAAGCGCTCCAGGAGCCCGATCGCGACGGGGCGGCCGCCCCCGAGGGACCAGGAGCAGGCGCCCTCGCACTGCGTCGCCTGGTCGCACACTCGACTGCAGACTTCCGGGAACACGCTGGTGCGGGCCAGTACGTCGCGGGCGCCTTGGATGTCGCCGACCGCCAGGGCGCGCACGAAGCCCGGGATGTCGTTGTGGGCTGGGCAGCCCAGGGTGCACGTCGGGTCGGGGCAGTCAAGGCACCGCTCGGCCTCGGCCCGGGCCTCCTCCTCGCTCTCGATTCCCGGTCGCGTCTCCCACAGGCCAAGGGCCTGGCGGTCGGCAACCGGCCTCACGAGCCGAAGCCCCTCCCCGGAGAGGACCGGCCCCTCGACCTCGACGGCGTGGAGCGGGCAGGTGCGCTCGCACTGTCGGCAGCCCACGCACAAGCTTTCGTCCGCCCACACCTGCCAACGTTCATGGTCCAAGTGAAGGGCCTCGGTCGGGCAGCGCCTCAGGCACTCCTGGCAGCCGGAGCAGCGGTCCCCGTCGATATGGACGCGCACCCCGCCGCTCTCGCGCTCGCCGACCCGTTCGCTCGTCTCTTCGACAGCCGCCATCACTGCGCACCTCCCATGACCACGTACAGCCAGGTAAGCGCCGCGCCGGAGAGCGCTACGAAGAGAAGCGACGCGCAGAGGACAAGGGTCGGCCGCCTCGTGAGCTGCACCATGTCGCGTCGCACAACTTTCCACGTGGCGTACAGGGCGCCGAGCGTGCCGACGATCATGACCGCCATCTGCACATGGACCACGCCCGACGTCGGCAGGAGACGGACGTTGTAGAGCGAGGAGTGCGCGGTGCCGAACAGGTTCCAGCCCATGTCGAAGGGATCGGAGATGGCGGGAACGATACGCAGCGCATGATCGAACAACTTGGGCAGCTGACGACTCAGGTAGTCGGCCGCGACGACCGGGATGAGGCCGTAGGCGAGCGGCGTAAACCACTGCGCGTATCCCTGCCACCAGGCCTGGCGGAGGGCGCGCGGGTCGACGCTGGCGCCGAGCGCCCGCAGCGGCAGCGTGCGCTTCGCGAGCGTGGCGCGCAGGAGGGCGGCGTAGGCGCCGATGACGACCATGACGGCGGCGATGACACCAAGGTAGTCGAGCGGGTTGGGGTAGCCGGGGAAGTGCGTCGCCGCGTTCAGCGCTCGGTCCACGACGGTGTAGAGCGGAAGCGCGTTCAGTTGTTGAAACACGACGATGCCCAGGAGGCCGGTGGCGACCACGCCGATGTCCCAGCGTCGGCGCACGGGCTGCACGACGGACGTGAGGGGCGGCTGGGCAAACAGACCGATGTTGTCGTGCGGGCAGTTCTTGAAGCACTCCGCGCACAGCCCGCACATGAGGTTGGACGTGGCGCTGCCGACCCACTCGAACCAAGGGCAGCCGTATCCGCTCTCGCTGCCGCGCATGCAGTCCTTCGTCGTGCATGCCTGGCAGACGCTGCGGTCCTTGGCCCGGAAGCCGGCGATCATGCCGGTGGAGCCTACGGTGCCGATCAGGCCGGAAAGCGGGCACAGGTAGCGGCAGAACGTCCTGCGCTCGAACACGAGAAACGTGGCCAAAGCCAGGCCGATGATGAAGAAGACGAGGTAGCTCGTGTAGACGGGAAGTCCGGGCCCGGCGATGTTGTAGTATTCCTCGAACCAGGTCAGGCCGACGAACACGATGAGCGACGGGATGAGGCCGTAGCGGCTCAGGCTGCGCGACCAGCGCCGCCCCAGCGTGACCGCCCTAGGGTGGCGCTTCCAGAAGGACAGGCGCTGCACCCACTCGGCGAAGCCGCCGAACGGGCACATGAGGCACCACGCACGCCCCACGCCGACCATCAGAAGAAACACGACTGCGAACCAGATGTACCACGTGATGACCGTCGCAAAGTTGCGGGTCGGATGGGCAAGCCCGATCACCCCAGCCACGATCACCAGCCAGAAGATGATCTGGTTCGGCAGGATGAACAAGAACTGGAACAGTCGACTGCGCAGAAGCCGCCGCACCGGTGCGAAACGCGTGAGCTCCAGCGAAGGCTTCGGGTCCGTTGGGCGAAAGTGCTCGGCTGCCCCGTCGTCTTCGGGCTCGCGTAGCCGCGTGGCCATGACATCGACCCCTGACGCTACGCTAGCGCCGCCGACGCGGCGGCGACACGTACCGATGGCGTACTGCGGCGCGTCCGCTCACTGTCCGATTGGTCAGGTACAAAAGGACCATGTCGCGACCCCTCGCCCCGTGTCGGCACAGGGGCCGAACGCCAGAGGAGTCGGGCGGCGCGAGGGCTTCGGACCGTCCGACCCATCGACAACACGACGCGCCCGGCCCTGGCGAGAAGAACTGGTCGGTCCGGGGGCGGGAAGGCGAGAATCCCCGCCGTCAGATGCCTACACCGACTGGCGGCGCCCCGTTAGGCGCCCGCTTCGCCGCCCGTCGACCCTGTGCCCAAGAGGGGCGAGGCTTCGGTCGGTGAAGTCATCGTCCAGCACCAGCCCGCCGGGCGGCTCGCGCCGACCCGTGCGGGGGGAGGGAGCTGGGCGCGACGTGACGACGGTCGACCCAAAGCGAGTGCGCCGCGCGGGCGATGTCCTCGAGACGGCCATCGAGGGCGGGGAGATTCCCGGCGCTGTGGCGTGCATCGGCGTCGGGGCCGAAACGGTATGGCA
>JAKASY010000571.1 GCA_021817625.1 Bacillota bacterium
GGCGGCGTCCGGAGGGGGAATTCACATCTCCGCCATCTCGGTGTGGGAAGTCGCCATGCTCGAAAGCAAGGGGCGCATCCGCATCTTCAAGGACTGCCTGGACTGGGTCCGGCAGGCTCTTGACGCTCCCGGCGTCCAACTTCTTCCCCTGTCGCCGGAGGTTGCCGTGGCAAGCTGCCGCCTGCCGGGAGTATTTCACGGGGACCCGGCCGACCGGATGCTGGTTGCCAGCGCTCGCCTGCACGACCTGCGGCTCGTGACCTACGACCAGCGCATCATCGCCTACGGGGCGGACCAGTACGTGTCCGTCCTCACTTCGTAATCTCCCCGCGCCGGTGCCGCCACGAGGCGCAAGGCGCTCGCTCGCGGCGCGCACGCTTTACAAGGCCCAGTCATTCGCGCAGCGGCCTCGTTCCTTCGGCCGCTCGTACTACCATGATGGGATCGCTCCGCGACGCCTTCTGCAACGACTCCGGGCGTCCAACCGACGCAGGCGGTCAGCCGTGCGTTCTTCGCGGCTGGATGGAAGAGCTCGACGGCGAGTCCGGAGAGCTTGGCGTCGCTGTTAGTTCGCGCCCGCCCTCGTCCACCACCGCACGTGGGGCGTCGACCACCTGCATCGCCGCTTCGAACGCCTTCAGGCGCACCGAGATCTCGCGCGAGAGGTCACCAAGCTGCCGCGACGTGCTGCCCACGATACGCTGAACCGCCAAGGCCTGGTCGGTCCTTCCTAAGCAGCGGGCCCCACGACCCTCCGGTCACCACCCCGGTATTCGCCTTCTTCAACAAACCGCGTACGTCGCGGTGGGAATGCAGAGAGCGCTGGACTCGGCGATCGGCTTGCCCAGCATCGCGACCACGGTGTTGCGAAGGCTGTCGTTCTTGATGCCGCCAGAGGTGAGCAAAAGCTTCACGGTGCCTCTCCTCGTGGGCTGAATGCGAGCCCAAGGGGTTCTTCCGTCCGTCTCTCGGATACGGAAGCCCGAACGCCCGCTCGTAGGAAGGCTAGCATGCGAATCCGTATGAAACGTCTCCGATCCTGCTCGTCTTGCCAGGCAGGGCTGGGTCGCGTGCTGCCGGCGCCTCCCGGTCACGGGATTCGAGCCCAGGTCGACTCGCCCTGGCTGCCGTGACGACAGGTACGCCCCGCGCAGCGGCGCGGCCTCTGGGAACCTCGATCCGGTTCGCGCCGCTACGGTCTCCCGGGGACAGACCTCCACTCTCGAGGTGGGTTGCCGCGTAGGTGTGCTGGCGACACGCCGGCCCGGCTACCCCCGGTAGGGTTGCGGCACGCCTGCGGAACTCGCGGTGCCGACCGGTCGGGCGGGGACTACTTGGCTCGCCTGACGTACGGGACGTCCCAGGTAAGCCGCTCGAAACCGACTCCGTAATACAGTTCGCGGGCCGCCGGATGTGCAGGTGCGCCGACGGATGCGACCAGCATCGTCTCCGCGCCGGCGTCTCGAGCGAGCTGCATGCCGTGCCGCAACAGCGCCGTGGCCAGGCCCTGACGGCGATAGGAGCGATGCGTCCCCACCGGCTCAAACTCGGCCGTCCGGCTGACCGCGTCGAACCACATGATGGCGGTGCATACCAGGGCGCCATCCGCGGCTTCGACGAGCACATGCAGGTCGTCGCGGTACGGCCAGGTTGCCTGTACCTCCCGCATGCTGGTCTCGGTGAACGTCGAGGGATGCCACGCGTCTACATGCGCACGGGTGGCGGCCGCCGGGCCGACATCGGCGGCAGCGCGGAAGCGAAAGCCGGGCGGCAGGGCCGGATCCGGGAGGTCTCGGAGCGGCCGACGGTTGAACTGATGCCAGTCGCCGTCGTCGGCAGCCGTCTCCGCGTCGAGCGCGTAGCCGTGCGCGGGCAGGCGGGCAAGCATGTCCGCGTCCGGGGCCTGCGGCGTGATGAACCGGTCGAGACCTGGGGCCTGCTCAGCGTACCAGTCGAGGATCTCGTCCAGAAGCTCCGGCCGGTCCGGATGGACCTGCCATGTCAGGTTCGCGCTGTTCGACGTGTACGTGGACCCGTCGCTGCGCGTCACCTTGTACGGCAGGTGCGCCCAGGCCCACCCATCCAGTCGGCCGCTGCCGTCAGGGCGGAGCCACAGGCGGTGACGCCAGGTGTCGCCGCGCGCCGCCCGGTCTTTGCCAAACTGCCACGCAAGTTCACCGACGGTCGTGCCCCCGGCCAGGAGGTCGGGGCGCAGGACCGTCACCTCCTGCGCCAGACCCTGCATCAGCCGCAGTCGTATGGCGTCAAGTGGCTGCGGCGTGCCCTTGACGGTCTCACTCATCGCCTCGCCCTCCCACCGGATCCGTCTGACCCATGCCTCGCGGTCGGACGCACGCTCTACCGTGTCCACAGCGCCCAAACCTGCGTAATACGGGTCTGGTTGAACACTCAGAACGGTTGCAGTTGAACACCAAGAACGGTCCGAGCTGATCACCCAAAACGGCTCCCACTGAACACCCTGAGGGAGCCGTCGACCCGCTGTGCGAAGCGGCTTTCGGGGTCACCGGACCTGCAATAGGTGGCAGCGACCCGGCCGTTCAACTCCGACCGACGGGAGTGTTCAGATCAAACCGTTCTGAGTGTTCAACCCGACCGACATACGCACCAAGCCCCAAGGCTAGCACCACAGCGTGGAGCCGTACAGGGCACGGCCGATGCCTCGCGGCCGACGGAAGGGTGACGGCCCTACCACCTGTGCATGGCGAACCACCAGGGGACCGGCTCTTGTCAAGGTCGCGAAAACACAGGAAAC
>JAKASY010000572.1 GCA_021817625.1 Bacillota bacterium
TCTCGCCTCCGACTGCGGCGCGGCCGCCGCCTCGGGTGCGGTGTCGGGAGCGGCCTGCGCGGCGTCGGCGCCGGCGCCGCCATCCTGGGCCGGGGTTTCGCGCTCGAGCTCGTCGTCGCCGTTTACGAGCATGGGATGGACACCCTCCTTACGCACGTGCCGCCCGAAGCTTCCGGACCCGCCGACCGTCGGCGACGGCCCGGGGATGGCAAATGGACGAGCCGCTCGGGGTCCCGATCGCTCGCCTGATCTCTGCACCGCTCCTCGCGGGTTGCCCTCGCGCCGGCCCGCAGAGACCGGCAAAAGTGCCAATTCAGTATACCGACGGCCTGCGAGGCGAGTCAATTGGCGTCAATTCGTTCTGTCGTGCGCGCGCTTCGCCCCGGACGTGCCGTGGTCCCTGGCGAGCTCTGCATGGATGCGCTCGATCTCGCGCATGATCCGCGCCGACAGCCGCTCGAGGCGGGCGTGGCCGCTGTCCGCTCGGCCCTCCCCCTCGGCGCCGTCCGACGCCAGGTCGCGCCAGCCGATCGGCGGGCCGAAGCGCACCCACAGCGGCTGTCCCACCCGGTAGGGCGCGAGGATCGCGCCCGGCAAGACCGGCACGTGCGCGTGCAGCGCGAGGAACGCTGCACCCGCACGCGGCCGACCGCGCGCGGCGACGTTGCGCGTTCCTTCCGGGAAGACCGACAGCGGGTAGCCCGCGCGCAAAGCCTCCACGCACTGGCGCACGGCGCGGCGATCCGCCTCGCCGCGGTCGATCGGGATGGCCCCCACGGCAAGAAGAAGCCGGCCGAACGGGGGGAAGAACGTGAAGAGCTCGCGCTTTGCCATGAAGCGCATCTCGATCGGCACGATCGTGCCCACGAGCGGCGGGTCGAAGATCGACGTGTGGTTCAGGCTGACGATGTAGCCGCCCTCGCGCGGCACGTGCTCCATGCCCTCGACGCGCACACGGAAGACCGCGGCGAAGAACGCCCGGCCCAAACCCCGCCAGGCCCGATAGAACGGGCGCATGCGCGTGTTCTCTTGGATCATCGCCGCGGCGCTACCCCCGTGCACCTGAGCTCCAGCCGGTCCACGATCTCGTCCACGCCGAGGCCTGTCGTGTCCACGACCTCCGCGTCCGCGGGCACGACCAGGGGCGCCACGGCGCGCTCGCTGTCCTCGCGGTCCCGACGCGCGATCTCGGGCACGAGCGCCTGGGTATCGGCCGCAAGGCCGCGCGCACGCATATCGGCGGCGCGCCGGCGCGCCCGCTCCTGGAGCGAGGCCGTGAGGAAGAACTTGCGCTCGGCGCCGGGGGCGATGGCCGTGCCCGCGTCGCGTCCCTCGATGACCACGCCGCCGGCCTGGGCGAGCGAGCGCTGGCGCGCGAGCATCGCCGCCCGCACCGGCGCGTGGGCGCTCACGCGGCTGACCAGCCGATCGACCGCCGGCGTCCGCACGAGGTCGCTCACGTCCTCGCCGTTCAGGCGCACGCCACCCTCGAACAGGGCGATGTCGCTCGACGCGAGCAGGGCCGCGACCGCGGCGGCATCGGACCCGTCCACCCCCTGGCGCAGGACCGCGAGCGTGAGCGCGCGGTACATCGCGCCGGTGTCCAGGTACAGGTAGCCGAGGCGATCGGCCAGCCGCCGCGCCACGGTCGACTTGCCCGCGCCGGCAGGCCCGTCGATGGTCACGGTGATGCCCGGCACGCCGGTCCCTCCCCGGTCTCTTCGTCGCTCCGACCCTACCATCCCGGTCGCGGCCTGTAAACGCGCCCCTACGGGCCGCCGGGAACGAGCGGGCGACGACCGCGCAGGGCACGGACCACGAGGCCCACGGCCGCGACGCCGGTCGCGAGCGCACCCGCCCAGAACAGCGTCAGCACGCCGTCGCGCACGGCGAGCGGGTAGTTGCCCGTGGCCAGGCCGAGGATGCTGTGGTAGGCGAGCAGCCCGGGCGTGAGCGGGATGATGCCCGGGGCCAGGATGGTCAGCACCGGCACGCGCAGGCGCACCGCCGCCGCCTCGGCGACGGCGGTGACGGCCGCGCCGCCGAGGAACACCGGCACGGTCTGCCCGAGGTGCACGATCGGCGCCGAGGCGGCCCACGCCGCTACCCCGGCAAGCGCGCTCACGACCAGCGTGCGGGGCGGCGCGCCGCGCACCACCGCATAGGCCGCGGACGCAACCGCGGCCGCGAGGGCGTACGTCGCGGAGGCCCCGAGGGCGAGGGCGCTCACAGCGGCCCCGCCGGCAGGGGGTGGCGCAGGAGGAGGCTCGTGGCGAGGGCCACGCCAGCCGCGAGCGCCGCGGTCGACACGAGCGCCTCGAGGGTGCGCGCGCCACCCGCCAGGAAGTCGCCGCTCAGCATGTCGCGCACGGCGGCGGTGAGCGACAGGCCGGGCAGGAGCATGATGATGCCGCCCGTCACGACCATGAAGGGACGCACGCCGGCAAACACGTGGCTGCCCGCGGCCGCCACAAGCACGGCGACGAAGCCGCCGCCGGCGGTGTGGAAGAAGCGTCGCACGAAGTCCTGGCCCGCCGCCTGCCCGCCGGCCTGCACGGCGAGGCCTGCGACGAGCGCGAGGCCGGCCTCCGCCATCCGGCCGCCGATCAGGTACGTGAAGGCCGCGTTGCCGAGGCCGGCGACCACCGGCGCCGCCCAGGCCGGGTAAGGCGGCCGGTCCACCTCGACGGCGGCGAGCCATGCCTCCGCCTCGGCCACCGGCGGGTGCTCGGCCGAGAGCCGCCGGGCCAGGTCGTTC
>JAKASY010000573.1 GCA_021817625.1 Bacillota bacterium
ACATGGGGCGCATGTCGACGGACGACTGCGTGAGGCTCCTGGTCGAGGAGGTCGGGCACGAGCCCGACAACGCCAAGGGTGAGGTCCGCCGCCTGTTCGAGGGGCGCTACGGGCCCCTCTACCAGTGCGCGTACTTCGTGGGCGCCCTGCAGTTCTACGCCCTCCACAACGAGCTCGTGGTGCGCGGGGGCATGGCCGAGCGGGCGTTTCACGACGCCATCCTCGAGCAGAACCAGATGCCGGTGGAGGTCCTGCGCGCGCTCCTCACCGGTGGGCCCCTGGGACGAGGGTGCCGGCCCGCGTGGCGCTTTCTGGAGCAGGGGCTGCCGGGGCGGGCGGCTGGGGCCCGGACGCGGTAGGGGCGGGAGGGCGTCTCGGGCGCGCTCTGGCGCCGCAGGTGCGCGACGCGGCCGCGCGGGGCGGTCAGGCGGTCAGCCCCCGAGGGCGGAGGAGCGGTTCAGGAACAGGTACATCCACTCGTTGAAGGCGTGGTCGTGGAGGCTTGGGGAGACCGCGAACAGCTCGAGCGGCGTCCAGAGCCACCCGACGAGCACGTCCTTCACCGCGGCCTGCGCGTTCCAGGGCGTGCCGTCCTGAAACTTGACGCCGCGGCGCAGGGCGAACGTCCACACGAGGCCGTGGTCGGAGGCGTGCCAGGATGTGGCGAGGCCCGCCTCGAGCGACGCGTTCGGGCCCTCGTAGATGAGCAGGTCGTACATGTAGCCGATGCTCTCGCGCGAGTTCCAGTCGTTCTCGTCGACCGGATCGAGGGAGACGGGCGATGCCGTCTGGAGGATCGTGAGGGTTCGCGATCCGGCACTGCCGGCGGCGGAGGTCGAGGGAGAAGCGGCGAAGGCGGCGACGGCCATGGCGGCGGTCACCGCTCCGGTGGTCAGCCGGTGGGCCAGCCTCGAGTGCGACATGCAAGGCATCCCTCCCTGGCGTCGAGCGTCCCGAATCCGCCTACGCGCTTCACCCAATCGATCTAAGCATCCTACTGTCAGGATGTGTAATGGACGTACCTTTATGGGAGCGGGTGTGCGCCCCTGCGCCCGTCCCCCGCGCCTCCCGACCCGACGCCGCGAGGCATGGAGCATCGCGCGCCCCTTGCCGGCCAGGCAAATGCCCGCGCGGCGGGAGCCGCGTGGACGCCGGTCGCCCCCGACCAGCCGCACCGGGGCTGCGCCGCTAGTCCGGAGGAAAAGGTTAGAGGATTCGAGAAGCAGGCCTTGCCAAGCCCACCGTCCGGACGGGTCACACGGCCGCCACGGGGGAGCGGCGGCGGCGGGCCGCATGGAGGCGCAGGGAGGCAGACACATGGACGAACATGTTCTCGGCGCACTCGAGTGGCGCCTGATCGGCCCGCACCGGGGCGGGCGCGTGGTGGCCGTGGCAGGCCATCCGTCCGAGCCGGCCACGTTCTACTTCGGGGCCTGCGCCGGCGGCGTGTGGCGGACCACCGACGCCGGCACCACCTGGCGCAACATCTCCGACGGCTTCTTCGCCACCGCTGCGGTGGGCGCCATCGCCGTCGCGCCCGCCGACCCGAACGTCATCTACGTGGGCACGGGCGAGGCAACCATCCGAAACGACGTGTCGCACGGCGACGGCGTCTACAAGTCGGAGGACGGCGGGCGCACCTGGCGCAACGTGGGCCTCCGGGCGACGCGGCACATCGGGCGCATCGCCGTCCACCCGTCGGACCCTGACGTCGCCTACGTCGCGGCCTTCGGCCACGCCTTCGAGCCTAACCCGGAGCGCGGCGTGTACCGCACGCGCGACGGCGGCCGCACCTGGGAGCTCGTCCTGCACAGGAGCGAGCGCGCGGGCTCGCACGACGTGGCCATGGACCTATGCAACCCGCGCGTCCTCTACGCGGCGATCTGGCAGGCCCAGCGCTACCCGCACGCCCTCTGGAGCGGCGGCCCGGAGTGCGGCCTGTGGCGCTCGACGGACGGCGGCGACCACTGGCAGGAGCTGACCCGCAGCCCGGGGCTCCCGACCGGGATCCTGGGCAAGATCGGCGTCGCCGCGTCACCCGCGCGGCCCGGCCGCGTCTGGGCGCTCGTGGAGGCCGAGGACGGCGCTCTCTTTCGCTCCGACGACTATGGCGAGCACTGGCAGCGCCTGAGCGAGGAGCCGCTTCTGCGCACGCGGCCCTGGTACTACATGCACGTCACCGCCGACCCCGTCGACGCCGACACGGTCTACGTCCAGAACTATGGCCTGTGGAAGTCGACCGACGGGGGACGGACGGTCGCGCCCCTCCCCACGCCGCACGGCGACGAGCACGCCCTCTGGATCGACCCGCGCGACCCGCGCCGCATGGCCAAGGGCGACGACGGCGGCTGCGCGGCCAGCGTGAACGGCGGCCAGACCTGGACCGGCCAGTACAACCAGCCGACGGCCCAGATGTACCACGTCACGACCGACAGCCGCGTGCCCTACCGGATCTACGGCTCGCAGCAGGACAACACGGCGCTGAGCCTGCCGAGCCTGTCCGTGGAGGGCGCCATCCACGAGCGCGACTGGTACGCGCCGGGCGGCGGCGAGAGCGGCTACATCGCCGTCAAGCCCGACGACCCCGACATCGTCGTGGGCTCCGGGCCGGCCGGCCGCCGGGCGTTCAACGACATCATGACCGTCTACAACCACCGCACCGGACAGCGCCGCAACATCACCGTGTGGCCAGAGCTCTACGGCTGGGGCGTGGGCGCCGAGTCCCTGCGCTACCGCTTCCAGTGGACGTTCCCCATCC
>JAKASY010000574.1 GCA_021817625.1 Bacillota bacterium
CGAGCCGACCACGGCCCTCGACGTCGTCGTGGAGCGCGGCATCATCGCCGAGATCCGCCGCCTGCAGGCCGAATTCGGCTTCTCCGTCCTGTTCGTGACCCACGACATGGCGCTGCTTGCGACCCTCGCCACCCGCATCACGGTGATGTACGCCGGGCAGGTCGTGGAGAGCGGCCCGGCCGCACCCACCGTGCGCGCGGCACGCCACCCCTACACGCGCGCCCTGGTCGCCTCGTTCCCGCGCGTGCAGGGCGAGCGCCGGCCGATCACCGGCATTCCGGGCACCCTGCCCGACATGCGCCGGCCGCCCTCGGGCTGCCGCTTCCACCCGCGCTGCCCGGCCGCGATGGCCGTCTGCGCCGAGGTCGAGCCCATGTGGAGCGAGGAAGGGCTGCAGGGCGCGGCCTGCCATCTGTATGACGCAAGGGAGGGTGAGGCCTGATGCCGGCCCAAGGGGCCCAGCCCGCCCTCGAAGGCGTGGACCTCGTCAAGCACTATCCCGCGCCCGGCGCCGGCCGCGGCCGTGTCGTCCACGCCCTGGACGGCGTCAGCATCGCCCTGTGGCCCGGCCGCACCCTGGGCGTCGTCGGCGAGTCGGGCAGCGGCAAGTCCACGGTGGCCAAGGTCCTGTCGCTTCTCGTCAAGCCCACATCCGGCACGATCCGCCTCGCCGGCAAGAGCGTCGACATCGGCCGCGCCCAGACGGTCCGCGACTACCACGGCGAGGTCCAGATGGTCTTCCAGGACCCGTTCTCCTCCCTCAACCCGGCAAAGAGCATCGAGTACACCCTGAGCCGCCCTCTCTACGTGCACGGCCGCGCCCGCACCGGGCGCCAGGCCTACGAGATCCTCAGGGACCTCCTGACCTCGGTGGGCCTCACGCCGCCCGACGACTACCTGGCCAAGTACCCGCACGAGCTCTCGGGCGGCCAGCGCCAGCGCGTCGGCTTCGCCCGCGCTCTGGCCTCGGGCGGGCGGGTCCTCCTCGCGGACGAGCCGGTCTCCATGCTCGACGTCTCGATCCGCGCCGGCATCCTGAACCTCATGGCCCGCCTGCGCGACGAGAACGCCCTGGCCCTGCTGTACATCACCCACGACCTCGCGAGCGCGCGCTACCTGAGCGACGACATCATGGTCATGTACGCCGGCGAGGTGGTCGAGTTCGGCCCGGCCGACGAGGTGGTCGGCGATGCCCTCCACCCCTACACCCGCCTCCTACTCGCCTCGGTTCCCGACCCCGAGGCCGGCCTGCGCGAGGACTCGGCGACGACCGTGGCCGCCCTGGGCGAGGCCCCCAACATGGCCTCGCCGCCCGCCGGCTGCCGCTTCCACCCGCGCTGCCCCTACGCGACCGACATCTGCCGAAGCGAGCCGCCACCGACCGGCCAGCGCGGCGCGCACTGGGTGCGCTGCCACCTCTACGACCGCGCGGCGCTCTTGCGCGAGCCCCTGCCCATGGCCGCGAGCCTCGCCCAGCCCGCTACGACCGCCACGCCCGAGGCGTGAACCCCAGAGGAGGCATGACCCCTTGATGGAGACCGCCGTGCACATCGACGCCTATCGAAACGGCGACGAGGCCGCGATCCTCTCGGTCTGGCGCCTGGCCCTGGCGGCCGACGCCATCGACGAGGCGACCTTCGCCCAGAAGTGCCTGGCCGACCCGAACTACGAGCGCGAGGGCATGCTCGTCGCGCGTCAGGGCGACCGCGTCGTCGGCTTCGTCCTCGCCGTCGTGCGTCGCATCCCGATCGGCCCGGGCAGCGGGCTCGACCCGGAGACCGCGTGGATCACGGCCTTCGGCGTCACCCCCGACGCCCGCCGCCAGGGAGTGGCGAGGCGCCTGTTCGACGCCGCCGAGGCGTTCATCCGCAGCCGCGGACGGCGGCGCATCGAGGTGTCCCCGTACGCGCCCACCTACTTCTGGCCTGGCGTGGACAAGGACCGCTACCCTGAGGCGACTGCCTTCCTGGAGGGACGCGGCTACCGCCGGGTGTACGACGCCGTCGCGATGGACAAGAACCTCGTCGGCTACGCCATGCCCGACGACGTGTCCGCCCTGGAGGCCGAGCTGCGGCGCGAGGGCTACGACTTCACCGTCCTCTCGCCGCGCTACGTGCGCTCGCTCGTCGCGTTCAACGACCGCGTGTTCCACGCCGACTGGGCGCGCGCCATCCGCGACGCCGTGGCCCGGCGCGTGGACTGGGACCGCACCCTGATCTGCGTCAAGGACGACGAGGTGTGCGGCTTCGCCCAGTTCGGTGCCTACGACCACGTGCCCGACCGCTTCGGTCCCTTCGGCGTGGACGAGTCCCTACGCGGCAAGGGGATCGGCAAGGTGCTCCTCTACCGCACGATGAACGCGCTGGTTGAGAAGGGCTACCACGACACCTGGTTCCTCTGGACGGGCGAGCGCACGCCAGCCGGCTTCCTGTACCGGCGCGCCGGCTTCACCGTCACCCGGACCTTCGTGGTGTACGGCCACGCCCTTGCGGGAGGCCCGGCCTGATGGCGCGCCCGAGCGGTGACGGCGTGCTGGCGATCGGCGCCCACGCCGCCGACATGGAGCTCACGTGCGGCATGGTGGTCGCCCGCTACGCGCGCGAGGGGCACAAGGCCACCTTCCTTCACCTCACCCTGGGCGAGAAGGGGCACGCCCGCCTGGGCGCCGAGGAATACGCGCGCGACAAGCGCGAAGGCGCCCTCGCCATCGCCGCCGCCCTCGGCGCCGAGGCGCGCCGCAGGCCCTACGGCGATGGC
>JAKASY010000575.1 GCA_021817625.1 Bacillota bacterium
GTACACGAGGTCCACGACCAGGTTCACGAAGGAGTAGATGAGGGCCGCGACCAGCGTCACGCCCAGCACCGCCGGCACGTCCACCTCGGTCACGGACAGCGTCGCGAAGCGACCGATGCCCGGCCAAGCGAAGATCGTCTCCGTGAGCACCGCGCCCTGCAGCAGGCTGCCGTAGGACAGGCCGAGCACGGTGATTGTCGGGATGAGGGCGTTTCGCAGGCCGTGCCTCAGGACCACGCCACGCTCCGGCACGCCCTTGGCGCGCGCCGTGCGGATGTAGTCGGCGCCCATCACCTCGAGCAGGCTCGAGCGCACCATCCTCGCCACCACCCCGGTGGAGGCCCAGCCGAGGACCACCGCCGGCAGCACCAGGTGGGCCAGGGCGTCGCCGAGCGCGGGCCAGTCGCCGCTGAGAAGCGCGTCGACGACAACCATGCCCGTGATGTGTGGCGGTGGCGTTGTGTAGGCGCTGAGCTGGCCCGGACCGGGGAGCCAGCCGAGGGCCACGTAGAACAGGCCGAGGAACAGGAGGGCGGTGAAGAACACGGGCAGCGACACGCCGCCGAGGGCGAACAGTCGGGCCACCTGGTCGATCCAGGTGTTGCGGTATAGGGCCGAGAGCACACCGGTCACCATGCCGACGACCACCACGACGATCAGGGCGGCCGTGGACAGCTCGATGGTGGCTGGCAGGTACAGCCCGATGTCGTAGCTCACGGGCTGTTGGTTGGCGATCGAGATGCCGAGGTTGCCGTGCGCCAAATTCCACAGGTAGATGCCGTACTGCACGGGCAGCGGCTGGTTCAGCCCCATCTGCCTCTCGACCGCCACCACCACGGACTGGGGCGCGTGGTCGCCGACGTAGGCCAGGACGGGATTCACCGGGACAACGTGGGTGAGGACGAACGTGATCAGAGTGACGCCGATCACCACCAGGACCATAAGCGCCAGACGGCGCACGGCGTAGCTGAGGAAGCCCACGCTCCACCCCCCTGCCGGGCCCAGGGAACGCGAAGGGTGGGGCGGCCCCCACCCTGCTTCGCGTCGCGGCCTACTTCTTGACCAGGCTCTGGTAGTCGATGCCGTTCACGTCGTCGTACTTGAGGCCGGAGATGTTGCGGGAGTACGCGATGACCTCGTCCGGCTGGAAGATGATCGCGAACGGACCGCTCTCCATCTTGCGGAAGAGCTGGTTGTACAGGGCCTGCCGCGCGGGCGTGTCCTGCATGGTCGCGGACTTCTCGACGATCTTGGCGAGCGTCTTGTCGTAGTCCTGCAGGCGCCAGATGAGCGACTTCTGGGTGTAGTCAGCGAAGGGCGCGGCGAAGTCCTGGGGGTCGGGGTAGTCAAGCGACCACTGGGCCAGCACCAGCTGGGCCTTGTGCGCCCGGTACTCGCTGTAGAGCTCCGAGGACTGCAGGAGGCGCAGGTTGACGGTGATGCCGATCTTGGCGAGGTCGGCCTTGATCACCTCGGCCAGAGCCTCCGCGTTGACACTGCCGCCGATCGTGCCGTTCGGGACCAGCATGGTCGTCGTGAAGCCCTTCGCGTAGCCGGCCTGCTTCATGAGCTGGCGCGCCTTGGCGATGTTGTAGCTGAACGGCAGGGAGGAGTTGTAGCCGAAGATGCCCTTCGGGATGATGCCCTGCAGCTCGATGCCGTTACCCTGCACGAGGTCGGCGATGATCGCCTTGTAGTCGATCGCGTACTTGATCGCCTCGCGCACCAGGGGGCTTCCGAGCGCCGGCACCTGCTTCACGCCCATGCCGACGTACACCTGGGAGATGGACGGCACCTTGAGCAGGGCAATGTTCGGGTTGCTCTTCAAGGACGCGAGCTGGCTCGCCGTGAGGCCGATGGCGATGTCCGCGCTGCCGCGCATCAGGGCGTCGAGGCGCGCCGTGGTGTCGGCCATCTCCTGCCAGACGATGCGCTGGATCTGCGGCTTCGGCCCGGCGTTGTAGTTGGGGTTCGCGACCATGGACAGAACCTGGCTCGGCTGCCACTGCTGCAGCACGTACGGCCCGCTGCCCGCGCTGTGGTTGTACAGCCAGTGCGAGCCGTAGTCGCCCTTGACGACGTGCTGCTGGACGACCTTCATGTCGACGATGCTGGTCACGGGGTTCGCGAGGATGGCGAGCCAGGCGCCTGGCGCGAACGGCTGCGGCAGGTGCATCGTCACCTCGTAGTCGCCCACCGCCTTGATGTTCGACGCGACGTTTTGCGGCGTGAGGCCCGTCTGGGTGACGAGCCAGCCGGCCGGGCTGGTGGTGATGTCCACGGCCCGCTCGAACGAGTACACGACGTCGGCCGCCGTGAGCGGGTCGCCGCTTGAGAACTTGATACCGTGGCGCAGGTAGAAGGTCCAGTCCTGCCCGTTGTTGGTCACCGTCCAGCGAGTGGCGATCTCGCCCTCCGGCGTCTTCAGGTTGCCGGGCGGGAATTGGGTGAGCGTGCTGTACATAAGGTGGTCGGCAGCCGTGCTCGTGAACTCGTAGGCGACCTGGGGATCCAGGGTGACCGCGTCGCTGATGTCGGAGACCGTGATGACGGTGTTGCTCGGGCCGTACGTCACGGCCCCGGCGGTCGCCGAGCCCGCACCGGCCGCGAGCAGGGCCGCGCCGCTCAGGATCGCGATCAGGCCACGTGGTGTCACTTGCCGATTCCCTCCTTCGTTTCCCCGCCCGGGCGCCCACCTGCACCGACAGCGGCACGCAGCGGCGACCCTCGGCGAATTCCGGCAGAGGTTCT
>JAKASY010000576.1 GCA_021817625.1 Bacillota bacterium
CCGATCTACGCGGCGCTCTCTCACGAGCCTCGTCGGCTGGCGGCGGGGTGAGGAGGCGGTGCGCATCGGCCTGCCGCCTCTATGGGTGCGCGAGGATCCGCCCCGGGGTCCCGGGGCGGGCGGCCCGCTTGTCGCGGCGCCACCTTACGGCGTAAGCCTCGCGGCCGGTCCCGGGTGGGTGGCAGCCGCGCCGGAGGGAGAGAGCCTGGTGCTCGTGGCGCTCAGGCGCCCGTCCGCTCCTGCTCGGCCGCCGGCCCGAGCGGGCGGGCGATCGCGGCGACGGCCGTCTCCGTGAAGCGCGACGCGGTGTCGAGAAACGAGCAGATGCCCTTGTGGCGCAGCCGCTGGGCCTGCGCCACGAGCGCCGCCGCCTCCTCGTCGGACACACCGCCGCCCTGCCGGAGCACCTCCAGGGCGTCGGCGAGCGAGCGCGTGCCGCGCACGCACGTCGGGCACCGACCGCACGACTCGATCGCGAAGAACTCCATCACGTCGCGCGCCACGCTGGCCAGGCTGCGCCCGTCGCCAATGACGATGATCGAGCAGCCGAGGCCCGAGCCGGCTTCGCGCACCGGCTCGTAGTCGAGCGGGACGTTCAGCCAGCGGGCGGCCAGGAGCGGCGTCGAGTAGCCGCCCGGCAGGACGGCCTGAAAGGACTGGCCGGCGCGCATGCCGCCGCCGGCCGCGATGAGGGAGGAGAGCGGCGTGCCGAGCGGGAGCTCGTACACGCCGGGGCGCTCCACATCGCCCGAGAGCGAGAACAGCATGGGCGTCGACTGGCGGTAGGCCCCCGCGCCGACGCGCAGCGCGGCCGCGGCCTGCGCCAGGGTCTCGACGTTGTTCACGGCGGTCGGGAGGTCGTTGAGGCCCTTGTCCGAGGGGTACGGCGGCTTGTGCCAGGGCACGGCCGGCCGGCCCATGAGCACGTTGATCAGGGCGGTTTCCTCGCCGGCGATGTAGACGTGCGTCTCGGGCACGAGCTCGACCTCGACGGGCGGGCCCCCTAGGGTCGCGAGCAGGCCCGCCGCGCGCGCCTCCGTCAGGGCCGCGCGCAGGCTCTCGAGCGCGTCCTCGAATCGGTTGTTGACATAGAACTTGACACCGGTGGCGCCCGTGGCGTAGACGGCCACGAGGATGCCCTCGAGCCCCGCGTGCGGCACGAGCGCCATCGCCACGCGGTCCTTTGCGCTGCCGGGCTCGCCCTCGGCGCCGTTGACGACCAGGAACTTCTCGCCGGCCGCCGCGGCGCGCACCATCCGCCACTTCGCGGCGGTGGGGAAGGCGGCGCCGCCGCGCCCGCGCAGGCCCGAGGCCTCGATCTCGTCGATCACGCCCTCGGGGCCGAGGGACAGGGCGCGCTCGAGCCCCCGGTAGCCGCCGCGGGCACGATACGCGTCCAGGCTCTCGCGCCCGTGGAGGTCCGCTGGAAGGACGACCGCCATGCGACTCCCCTTGCTGCTCGATCCGTGTTGAACGCCGTCAGGCTTCAGGATAGCGCGCTGGGGCGGGCCGCGAAAGGGACCGGACTGTCATGTAAACTTAACAGAAAAAACAATGCCCCAGTTGACACAAGGATCTTCGTCAGCATAACCTCACATCCAAGAGGGGGGATCCGGTGGGCGACTCGCGCGAGCCCGCGCTGTACCCGGTCGGCATCGCTGCCCAGCGGGCCGGCCTCAGCCCGCGGCAGCTGCGCTACTACGAGCTGCTCGGGCTGATCGAGCCGCAGCGCCGGGGCGCGCGCCGCCTGTACACGGAGTCGGACATCGCGCTCTTGACCGAGATCCGGCGACTGCACCGTGCGGGTACGCGCCTGGAGCGCATCCGCGCCTCGATCGCCGCGTTCCGGCCGGAGCCCGCGGCGGTGCCCGCCGACGTCGCACCGATGGCCGACGAGGGAGGCGCGGAGGAGGACAACGACCTCCTCGCGAGTGCCCTCGGCCGTCGTCCTCCGCCCTCCCTCTACCCGCTGCGCGACCGCCGCGCGATCGAGGAGCGCATCGATCGCTACGAGCGCGAAAAGGCGCCGGTTGGGAGCCACCCAGCATCCGAGAAGGAGAGATCCCATGGCGAACCTGGCAACCCCGGAGACGGCCGCTCTCGCCCCCGTGCTGTCCCGGCTCGACAGCGGTGAGATTCGCCACGTCGACCTCAAGGCTCTCGACCTGTTCGGGCGCTGGCGTCACATCACGCTGCCCGCGCACGAGATCGACGCGGAGGCGTTTCGCAAGGGCGTCCCGTTCGACGGCAGCTCCTTTCCGGGCTACCGCTCGATCGAGGAGAGCGACATGCTCATGCTGCCCGACCCGGAGACGGCGTTTGTGGACCCGTTCAGCGGCAGCGCCACCCTGTCGCTCCTGACGGACATCTACGAGCCCTCCGGCCAGCGCTACGACCGCGACCCGCGCGGCGTCGCCGAGCGCGCCGCCGCCTATCTGCGCGCCACCGGCGTGGCGGACACGGCCTACTTCGGCCCCGAGCTCGAGTTCTTCGTGTTCGACGGCGTGCGCTACGACCTGCGCGCGAACGCCTCCTCGTACGCCATCGACAGCGGCGAGGCGGACTGGGCGTCGGGGGACACGGGCTCGCTCGGCCAGAGCTTCCTCCCCAAGGGCGCGTACTTCGCCACCGCCCCCCAGGACCAGAGCGGCCCCCTGCGCGTTGCCATGGCCGACGCGCGCGTCAAGGCGGTGGCGGCTCCCTGGGCTTCGTATTGTGACAAGCGCCATTTGTTCGACGAGGAGTCACC
>JAKASY010000577.1 GCA_021817625.1 Bacillota bacterium
CGTGTCGCTTCTCAGCATACGCGCAGCGGCAACGCCGTCGCCCTCAGGGCTGTCGGATGTGGCCAGTCGCCCAGCCGGACGAGTAGGGCCAGGGCCTAGCCCTTGGGTTAGCCGGCGGAGGCTACGGATCGACACCCAAGGCCCAGGCGGCGACGGTGCGCGCGAAGGCGGTCAGGCCGGCGTGATAGCGCTCGGGCGCGGTGTACTCCGTCGGGGTGTGGCTGAGGCCGCCACGACTGGGCACGAACAGCATCGCCACCGGCACGCGCGTGGCCAGGGCGCCAGCATCGTGGCCGGCCCAGCTCACGAGGTCCACGGGCTCTTCGCCGACCGCCGCGGCGCTCTTGCGCAGGCGCTCGCGCCAGGGCGCGTCCATGATGGCGGGCGCGACGTGGTGGCGCACCTCGCGCACGATCTCGGCGCCGTGCGCGCGCGCCTGGGCTTCGGCCGCGCGCGCGATGTCCACGTGCACGGCCGCCGTGACGTCGCCCTCGGGCGAGCGCACCTCGACGCTCATCGTCGCCTGCCCCGGCACGACGTTCGCGGCGCCGGGCGTCGCGCGCACCATGCCCACCGTGGCCACGGCGCGCCCGCCGGTGCGCTCGGCCGCCTCCCGCACGGCCAGGATCGTTGCGGCCGCGGGCAGGAGCGCGTCCCTGCGGTCGGCGAGGGCCGTCGTGCCGGCGTGATTGGCCTCTCCCTCGAACGTGTACTGCACCTGGCGGATGCCGGTGATCGCGGTCACCACGCCGACGTCCCGGCCGAGGCGCTCAAGACGCGGGCCCTGCTCGATGTGCAGCTCGAGGTAGGCCTCGACGCCGTCGAGCGTGGAGGCTGCCTCGCCCAGGCGGTCGAGGCGCATGCCGCGCGCCGCCATGGCCTCGCCAAGCGACACGCCGGCGCTGTCGCGCACGCTTTCCATGTGGGCCATGTCGTGGTCCCCGGCCACGACCGTGGAGCCGAACAGCCCGGTGCCGAAGCGGGCGCCCTCCTCGTCGGTGAAGGCACACAGGCGAACGCGCCGCTTGAGCGGCCGGCCCGACTCGAGGAGCAGGCGAACGACCTCGAGCGCTCCGAGCACACCAAGGGCGCCGTCGTAGCGGCCGCCGCTCGGCACCGTGTCGAGATGGGAGCCGATCATCAGCACGGGCCCGCCGTCGGGGCCCACGTCCGCCCGCACGTTGGCCGCCGCGTCCCGCCGCGGCGAGAGCCCGAGCGCCCTGAGCCGCTCCTCGAGGAAGGCCTTGGCGGCGAACTCCTCCTCCGTCCACGCGAGCCGCGCCATGCCGCCACCCGGCAGGCGCCCGATGGCGCCGAGCGCGGCGAGGTCGGCCTCCACGCGCTCGACCCTGGGCGCCACCTGCGTCAAGGGGTCGGTCATACCCGCCGCCATCGCCATCCCCCCGTCCGCCCGCAGGCCTCGAGGCCTCTCACTCCCACGCCGGCACCGCGCGGTGGGCGACCGCCACGCCCTGGTCGTCCAGGTAGGCCAGGCCGATGCCCGCGTAAACAGCGACGGCGACGTGCTCGCCGCCGGTCGCCACCGCCATCTTGCCACCCAGGTTGAAGCCCACGGCCCGGAACTGGAGCTGGCTCAGGGCCTCGCGGCAGGCGCCCGCCACCGCGCCCTGGTGCACGTGGTCGTCCAGGATCGCGCCCTCGCGCTTGGAGGCCACGAGGATGCGCTCCACCGCGCGCGGGATGGAGTCCTCGTATTCGCCTCCGAAGTCCACCGCCACGGCGCGGATGCCGCGAGCGCGCAGGTCCGCCTTGAGCCCGGCCTCCTCCTCGCGCGTCTCGGTCAGCGCGAGCCGGATCGCCGCTCGACCCACCGCCCGACTGTCCAAACCCCGTCCCCCCCGGCTTGACCCTGCCCGAGTATACCGCCGCCGCCCGCGATCGCGTGTGCTACGCTGGGCCCGAGCGGGCGCGGCTACGGGGGGCGGGGGCGATGGCGGCGGGGACGGTCATCCTGCATGCCGACGCCGACGCCTTCTTCGTCGCCTGCCACCAGGCGGAGGATCCCCGCCTGCGCGGCCGGCCGGTGGTGGTGGCCGGCGATCCGCGCGAGCGCCACGGCGTGGTCCTGTCCGCCTCCTACGAGGCCCGCCGCTTCGGCGTGCGCGGCGCCATGCCCCTGGCGCGGGCGCTCGGCCTCTACCCGCGTCTCACGGTCATCGCGCCCGACCACCATCTGTACATGACGTACGGGCGGCGCCTGGCCGGCGTGTTCGACGCCTTCTCGCCGTGCGTGCAGCGCGTGTCGATCGATGAGGCTTGGATCGACATGAGCGGCGGCCTCGCCCCCTGGCAGGGGGACGCCGCGGCCTGCGCACGGGCCCTGAAGGAGGCGGTGCGGGGCGATGTCGGCGTGGTCGTGAGCGTGGGCGTGGCGCCGAACAAGTATCTGGCCAAGCAGGCAAGCGACTTGGACAAGCCCGACGGCCTCACGCTGCTCCTCGAGCGCGCCGAGGTGGAGCGGCGGGTCTGGCCGCTGCCCGTGGGCGCGCTGTACGGCTGCGGCGCCAAGACGGCGGCCCGCCTCAGCCAGGTGGGCATCCGCCGCATCGGCGATCTGGCGGCAGCCTCGCCCGCCAGGCTGGCGCCGATCCTTGGCGTGTCGGCGGAGCACCTGAGGGCGCGGGCGCGCGGTGAGGACCCGACGCCCGTCGCGGCCGAGCCTGAGGCGCTGCAGTCGGTCGGCGCCGAGCGCACGCTCGCGCGCGACGTCAGCCGCCGCGAGGATGC
>JAKASY010000578.1 GCA_021817625.1 Bacillota bacterium
TGACCGGAACGCTCGTCAGCGCGGCGGTCACCCACGTCCGCTCGGCCTCGGCCAGAAGCTCCGCCAACGCCGACGCCTCGCGCCCGACCGCCGCCTCCAGCTGGTCCAGGTTGGCCTTCTCCTGCTCGATGATCCGGCCCAGCGTGGTGTTGCCGCCGCTCGCGCCGTCGCCCCGCGCCAGCTTCCACACCAGCTCGCTCGGGGGCAGGCACGCGCGCACCCGTGCCTGAAGCTCGGAGAAGCCCGAGTAGCCCGCGCGCTGCAGCGCCCGCACGACCGTGGCGGGACTGGCGCCGGCGCTCGCCGCCACGTCGCCTACGGTGTTCCAGGCCACCTCGGGCAGGTGCGCCGCGAGCCACACGGCCACGCGCGCGACCTGGGCCGGCCGGGCGCGCGCCCCTAGGGCGTCGAAGTCGGTCCGGATAGCATCGAGCTCCACCGCCATGGCGTTCCCTCCAGCGCCTCAATGTGAAAACCAAAGCGCGGCTGACGGTTTCTGTCAACTTACGCACGAGGGCCAGCCCAAGAACGCAGCTCGCTTCTCGGCGGAAGGATCATTCCATTTGACACACTAAGCGCTCATTGCGGAAGGGTTCATGCCATCTCCGGCGAAGTTCGCGCCACGGCCGACTGGTGACCCGCAGTCGGCACGCGGTCGGGAAGGTGGCGAATCGGCCCTATGGCATCCGCTCTGCGGCACATCGACGGGAGTGGAGCGTGCGGCCAGGTGGGCGCCGCGCGGTCGGCGGTCGAGCGGACGATCCTCGCCGTCGCGGCGAATCGCGGGTGAGCGCGATGCAGGCCGACCTGATCCTGCGCGGTGGGTGCGTGATCGACGGCACCGGACGGCCTGGTCGGGAGGCGGGCGTGGCCATCGGCCAGGGTCGAATCCTCGCGGTGGGCAGCATGGACGGCGTCAACGCGAGGCGTGTGCTCGACGTTGGCGGGCTCACGATCACGCCGGGCTTCATCGACATGCACTCCCACTCCGACTATTCGCTTGTCGTGGCGCCGGCCGCGGAGAGCCGCATCGGCCAGGGGATCACTACCGAGGTCGTCGGCAACTGTGGCTACTCGCCGGCGCCGGTGGACCCGGCGAGGCGCGAGGCGACGATGGAGTGGAGCGGCAGCCTGGGCCAGGGGCTCGACTACGACTGGCGCAGCCTCGGGGAGTTTCTCGACCGCCTGGCGCGCCTGGGTCCAGCGACCAACGTGCTTGCCCTCGTCGGCCACGGGGCCGTGCGCGTCGCCGTCATGGGCTTTGAGCGGCGCGCGCCGACACAGGCGGAGCTCGAGCGCATGGGCGTGCTCGTGGCCGAGGCGCTGGGGGACGGCGCGTACGGCCTGTCCACCGGGCTCATCTACCCGCCGGCCACGTACTGCGAGACGTCCGAGGTGGTCGCCCTGGCGCGCGTCGCGGCGCGCCACGGCGGCCTCTACTTCACGCACATGCGCAACGAGGCCGACGGCCTGTTCGACGCGGTGCGCGAGGCCCTCACGATCGGCCGGGAGGGCGGCCTTCCCGTGCAGATCTCCCATCTGAAGGCCGCGGGCGCGCGCCAGTGGGGGCGGATGGGCGAGGTCGTGTCGCTCGTGGAGGAGGCGCGCGCGTCGGGTCAGGACGTCGCCGCGGACTTCTACCCGTACGAGGCCGGGTCGACCTTCCTGTACGGCATCCTGCCGCCGGACCTGATGGAGGGCGGCATCGACGGCCTCATGGTCCGCCTCGGCCAGGAGGATACGGCGCGGTGGGTGGCGGACGCCGTCGCGAACGGCCTTCGGGGCTGGTGGAACCCCGTCGGGGCGATCGGCGGCTGGGACGAGGTGACGGTGGTCGACGTCGGCTCCAGGCGCAACCGCCCGCTGCTCGGCAGGAGCATCGCACAGATCGCCCGCATGCGGGAGACCGACCCGGTGTCCGCCGCCCTCGACCTCCTGCGCGAGGAGCGCGGCAGCGTGCAGATCGTCATCCGCATGATGCGCGACGGCGATATCGAGACGGTGGCGCGGACGGCGTGGGCGATGATGGGCACGGACGGCCAGGCGGAGTCGCCGCGCGCGGCCGAGGAGCACCTCACCCATCCCAGGAGCTACGGCACGACGGCCCGCTTCCTGGGAGACTACGTTCACGCCCGCCAGTGCGCCAGCCTGGAGCAGGCGGTCTACCGCATGACCGGCATGCCGGCGGAGCGCCTCGGGCTCAAGGACCGCGGGCGGATCGCCCCGGGGCTTTCGGCCGACCTGGTCCTGATCGACCCGGCGCGCGTGCGCGACGCGGCCACCTACGACGCGCCCCACCGCCCGCCGGATGGCTTCCGCTACGTGTTCGTGAACGGTGTCATGGCCCTCGACAACGGCAAGTTCACCTATGCTCGCGCCGGCCGGGTACTGCGTCGAAGATGACGCCGGCGACGGCCTTGCGCCGTCGCCGGCTGCCGCCTTTGCCGCCACCGTACCCTTGGACCCGGCCACTCCCGCGCAATGCGAAGACCCCAAGGAGGGTGTGAGGTGGACCAGACCCCCGGAGCCCGCGGCCGTCGATCTCTTTGGCCCTCGGCCGGCGCGTCGCTGGTCGCGCTCTCGACGCTCGTCTCGCTCACCTTTGGCCTAGGCACCGCACAGGCCGCGCACGCGCGACGCGCCGCGGCCACACATCCGATTGCCGGCACCTTCACCCAGTACCTGAGCGAAGACCCCAAGACCTTCGACCCGGCCCACATGTCGCTCGCGGCCGAGAGATCG
>JAKASY010000579.1 GCA_021817625.1 Bacillota bacterium
GCGTGCACGGCCTCCTGGTACGCCTGGGTGCGTGCCACCAGGGTGTCGCGGTCGAGCCCCTCGATGCCCACCGCGCGCTCGAGGAGAAACGGCTGCGCCATGTGGCGCCGCGCCAGCTCGAGCCAGTCGCGGGCGAGCGGCCGGGCGGGCACGAAGGCGCGCGCGGTTTCCGGGGCCGGAAGGCTCTGGGCGCCGAACTCGCTCAGCCAGCGCGTCGCCCAGGGGAAGAGCGCGAGATAGGCATCCAGGGCGGCCATGGAGCCGAACTCGGGATACCATCCCGCGTAGAGGTGCGTGTCCTGCCCCGCGCCGCGCGCGATCACGCCGGAGTGGGGGGCGAACAGCATGGTGCCGTTGACCAGGCCGTGGCCGCGATCCCACGACATGGCCGCCGCCAGGGCGCGGTCCCAGACGTCGCGGTCCTCGCTCCAGGCGAACGTCTGCCAGACGGCGGCGACGGCGCGGAACGCGGGCTCGCGCCCGGCGCTCTCGCCGCTCGTGCCGGCATCGACGGGCTCGTTGTGGGCGCGCAGCTCGACCACCGAGGGGTGCGCGCTCAGGCGGTCGGCCACGGCGCGCAGCTGCACCGCCGCCTCCGGGAAGGCCTCGGGCACGTACACCCACTGCAGGGGGCCATCCTGGAAGAGGAGCACGCCCAGGCGGTCCGCCGCGCGGTAGAGCGCCGGATGGTCGAGGTGGGCGTGCACGCGCAGGGCATCGAGGCCGCGCTCGCGCGCGGCGCGCACGTCGGCGGCGATGCGGGCGGGCGAGGCCTCGGCCAGGTGGGCGGCGGACGGCCCGTAGTTCCAGCCCTTCACGAAGAGGGGCCGCCCGTTCACGACGATGCGGCCGGCCCGGTCGCGGGCGAGCGTGCGCAGCCCGACCCGCGCGCTCCGTCGCGCCGCGGGCGACGGGCCGTCGGTCGGGACGATGCGCAGCGCGAGGTCGTAGAGGTCGGCCTCGTCGCGCCCGGAGCGCAGCCAGGGCTCCCAGGGGAGGGGGCGCTCCAGCGTGAGGGGCAGGGCGAGCAGGCTCCGCCCCGGCGCGAGCGCGACGCCCAGGCGCGCGCGCTCGGCCCTGCCGCCGCGCCCCGGCGGCGGCGCGAGGCGCAGCGCGACATCACAGCGCACGGCGAGCCGCGCCTCCACACGTGCGTGCACGACGACGTCCGCGCGGTCGCGAGCGAGGCGCTCGCAGCTCAGCCAAAGCGCCTCGATGCGGACGTCACCCGCTGCCTCGAGGTAGACGGGGCGCCACATGCCGCCCGGGCGGAAGTCGGGCGGCAGGCAGTCCCAGCCGCCGAACACGCCGATGGGCAGGCGCCGGCGGCCGCGCTCGGGCGGGCAGGAGACGACCGCCTCGAGGTGGTTCTCGCCCGGCCGAAGGCGGTCCGTGAGGTCGAAGCGCGCCTCGTCCCAGGCGCCGCTGTGCACGCCCAGGAGATCGCCGTTCAGGCGCCACTGCGCGTGGTAGAACGTGCCCTCCGCCACCAGGTGGACGCGCCGCCACGGCGGCGGCGTGAACCCGGCCGTGTACACGAACGGGCCCTCGTCCGCGGCGAACGCGGCGACGCTCTGCCACTGGCATGGCATGGCCACCGTCTGGGCGGCCCCCGGCCGGCCGAGCGGCGCGAGGCTCCAGGCTCGGGCCACCGGTCGCCGGCGCGGGCCGAGCGCCCCGGGACGGCGCGGGCTCGTCACGGCGCGCGGTCCGCGAGCGAGCGCATGACGGCCAGGAGGGCACGGTCGCCACCCTCGGCGGGGAGGTAGACGCGGGCGCTGTAGGCGTCGGGCCCATACGCCTCGACGTGGGGCGGGTCCTCGATGCCGGCGGCGCGCAAGGCGGCCTCGAGCTCCTCGAGGGTGACGCGATAGGCCACCGGCACGAGCGCCGAGGGCCGGCTCTCCGCCGCCTCCACCCGTACGACCGAGGCCACGGCGAGGGAGTTCGGGATGATGAGCTGACCGCCCGCGCTCGCCAGGATCGTGTAGAACAGCGTCACCTCCCGCACCGTGCCCGTGTACTCGACGCCGCCGAAGTTGCTGCTTCGCACCATGATGCGCTGGCCCGCGCTGTAGGGGTGGAGCAAGAGCACGAGCATGCCGCCGAACAGGTTTCCGAGGGCGCTCTGGGCGGCGATGCCGAGGACGATGCCGGTCACGGCGCCGCCGACCAGGATGCCGCTCAGGTCGATGCGCAGGAGGGCCACCGCCACCAGGAGCACGTACGCGTAGCCCAGCGCGGCGAACAGGTTCACGGCCAGGTTCCAGGCGCGGCGCTCGTCCAGGGCGCGCGCGTCCCGCTCCAGGGCCAGGCGCCGCCGGCCGCCGACGACGATCGCCCACGCGAGGGCGAGCCAGACCAGCGCGAGCGCGCCGTCGATCGCGGTGCGCTCCGCGCCCGGCTTCACGAGGGCGGCGATGCGCGCGCCGGCGAAGCCGGCCAGGAGGCTCGCGACGAGGAGCGCCGCGACCGCGATGGCAAGCCCCCGCCACACGCCGCCGGCGCCGTCCGCCTTGCGCGAAGCCACGTGCCCCGCCCCCCTTCGACGGCGAGATCGCCGTCCGCTCATGACCCAAGTCTAGGAAGGCGCGCGCCGGCCGGTCAATCGACAGCCGCCCGCCAGGGGCCGGCGGCCCATGGCGCGAACCCTGTGCCCGGCCGTCCGATCCCATGTCCTCCGTGGGGAGGCGCGAGTGCGGTGTCGCGTGGTGCCGAAGGCCTCGTGATGAGATCG
>JAKASY010000580.1 GCA_021817625.1 Bacillota bacterium
CGAAAAATACACGAAACCTTGGATGATCAGCATTGTCTAAGGTTTTAGGAGCGGAGAGAGCGATGGAACGGGACATCGAGCGCATCGTCGACGAGGCCGGGCAGACGCTGGGCCTGCCCTGGACGCCGGACGAGAAGGCCGAGGCGGTCGCGGAGGCGCGGGCGCTTGCCCGCCTCCTGGACCTCGTGTGGGCCTACCCGCTGCCGGACCCGGTCGGCGGCTGGCGGCCGGTAAGCCGGTGAGCGGCGAGATCGCCCGCCTGCACGAGTTGTACCGCGCCGGCCATGCCCGGCCCGCCGACGTGCTGGACGAGCATCTGGCCCGCGCCCGCGCCGTGGCGGCACGCGGCTTCGCCTTCACGGCCCTGTATCCGGAGCGCGCCCAAGCCGAGGCGCGGGCCTCCGAGGCCCGCTTTGCGCGGGGCGCACCCCGCTCCTTGCTGGACGGCGTGCCCGTCACCGTCCAGGATCTTCTGCCGGTCCGCGGCGATGGCGAAGACGGCGCGGCCGAGGCCGTCGTCGTCGGCCGCCTGCGCACCCTCGGCGCCGTCCTCGTGGGCAAGACGCGCCTGTCGCAGTATGGCGACGGCCACGGCTCCTACGCGTCGGTCCAAAACCCCTGGGCGCACGACGACGGTGCGGGCGTCGACGATGCCGAGCGGGGGGGCGGCGGCGCCGCGACCGTGGCCATGGGGGTGGGCTTCGCCTCGCTCGGCCTGGACGCCTGCGGCTCGATGCGCAACCCCGCGGCCTGGTGCGGCACCGTGGGCTTCAAGCCGACGCAAGGCGCGCTGCCCACCGAGGGCGCCGTGCCCCTCTCGCCGACCTTGGACCACATGGCCATCCTGGCGCGACGCGTGGAGGATGCGCGCATCGTGCTGGAGGCCCTGGTGTCCGGCGGCCGCCGACGTGCCCTGCGGCCCTCGCCGGCGCCGCTGCGCGTCGGCACGATCATGCCCGACGGCCTCTGCCCCGACGTCATGGCCTGCTGCGAGGAGGTTCTTGGCCTCCTCGCCCACGAGGGGGCGGAGGTCACACCCGTCGAGGGGTTGCCGCTCCGGCCCGCGAGCGCCGCCGCCATCGCCCTCATGTACGCCGAGGCGATCGAGATGCACGGGCCGCGCCTCGCCAGGCACTGGCACGGCTACAGCCCGACGATGCGCACGCGCGCCCTCGCCGGCAGCGTCGTCACCGGCGCCGACTACGTGCGTGCGCGCGCGGTGCGCGACGCCCTGAAGGACGAGTGGCCCGGGCTCCTGGCGGGCGCCGGCGTCGACCTCGTGGCGTTGCCCACCGTGCCGTGCGGCGCGCCGCCGGAGGCGCGCCTGTCCCTGCACGGCGGCGACCTGCCCGACGCCGTCCTGTCTACGAGCCCCTTCGATCTTCTGGGCGTGCCGGCGGTGACGGTGCCTATCGGCCGGGACGAGGACGGCCTTCCGGTCGGCCTGCAGATCGTGGGCCTGTGCGGCGACGACCACCGCGTGCTGGCCGCCGCGGCGCGCGTCGAGGCCGTGCGCGGCTTCTGGCCCGCGCCACCGGGCTTCACCGACCCCCTCAGTCTCGCCACGGCGCGCTAGTCGAACCACCGGGAGGAACACCTCGTTGAAGAACAAGCAGTACCGCGGCTACCGCTCCTACGCGTACCTGGAGGCGGGCACCGACTACCGGCCGTTCGACCTCGCGGCCGAGATCGGCCGCGTGCCGGAGCACCGCGTCGCGGTCACGCCCGACCAGGAGGCGCGCGCCCAGCGCCTGCTCGAGGAGAACGTCGTGATCTCCCTGCACGACCACCCTACCATCGTGCCCGAGCGCGCCGGCGAGTTCATCGAGTACCGGCGCCAGGGCCGGGAGGTCACCGCCTACGAGGCCTTGAGCGTGAGCGGGCTCGACGCGGTCTTCGACAACATGATGGATGGCACGGCCGTGGTGACCTCGAAGAACGGCTGGAAGTTCCAGGATATCGTCTACGACCTCGGGATGCGCCTGTGCGACATCGCGCACCAGGACTTCGTGGTGCACGCAAGGCGCGTGGCGGACATCGAGCGGGCGCACGCGGAGGGGCGCCTTGCGTGGGTGGCGGCGCTGGAGGCGGCGACGCCGATCGAGAACGAGCTCGACCGCCTGGACATCCTGTACGGTCTGGGCGTGCGGCTGATGGGCGTGGTGTACAGCGAGTCGAACACGCTGGGGAGCGGCCTCAGGGAGCCCGTGGACGGCGGGCTGACGCTGTTCGGGCGGCAGGCGGTCAGGCGGATGAACAAGCTCGGGATCGCGATCGACGTGTCGCACACCTCGGACCGGACGGCGCTCGACACGGTGGAGGTGAGCGAGAAGCCGATCTTCATCACCCACGCGGGGGCGCGGGCGCTGTGGGGGACGGCGCGGATGAAGCCGGACGCGGTGATCCGGGCGTGCGCGGAGGCGGGCGGCGTGATGGCGATCGAGGCCGCGCCGCACACGACGCTGACGGCGAGAAAGCCGCGACACACGATCGAGGCGTTCATGGAGCACTTCGAGTACTGCGCGAACCTGGTGGGGATCGACCATGTGGCGTTCGGGCCGGACACGCTGTACGGCGACCACGTGGGGCTGCACCACGCGTTTGCCAGCCAGCTCTCGATCGCGTCGGCGCACACCGGGCCGACGTTCGAGGAGGTCGCGTACGTCGAGGGGATCGAGAACCCCACGGAGGCGTTCCCAAACATCGTGCGGTGGCTGGTGAAGCACGGCTACAG
>JAKASY010000581.1 GCA_021817625.1 Bacillota bacterium
CCCGGCGTAGCGCAGGACCTGCACCGCCTCAAGGCCGGAGATGTCGTCGAAGAACCAGCCGCAGCTCGTGTACATGAGCATGGCGTGGCGCTGCATCTCGAGGAGCTTGAGGGCCTCGACGCGCTCAGCGGCCGTGAGCGCCCGCCGCGCGTAGCGCTCGAAATAGCGGTCCAGGCTCGGGCCGGAGCGGTCGAGGACCACGTCGATGTAGCCGTCACGCGCGGCCCACGGGTCCGCGAGGAGCGCCCCCGCATGCTCCTCGTAGGGGGCGGCGACGCGGTCGCGCAGAAGGTCGAGCGCCCGCCGTAGCGGCGCCCGCCATGCCTGGTGCCAGTGCGCCGGGCCCGTGCGGCAGCCGCAGTCGCTGCGCCAGCGCTCGACCCCGTGCGCGCAGCTCCAGGACGTGTACGGCCGGATCTCGGCCTCCCAGGTCGCCCCGGCCCGCTCGAGGTGCTCGCCGTAGTTGGTCAGGGCAGCGCGCCCGCCACGGGCGATGCGGTCGAGGGCATAGGCCAGCGCCATGTCACCGTGGCGCTGGTGATGGCCGTAGGTCTCGCCGTCCGTGGCGACGTTCACGAGGGCCGAGTCCGGCCCCCACGGCGGCAGGTCCTCCAGGCGGCAGGCGAAGCGCTCGCCGTCCTGCAGGAGGCCGCCGAACGCTACCTCCTGGGCGGTGGGGCCGTCGTAGAAGAACACGGCGATGCTCCTCCCGCCCGGGAGGGCGACCCGGTACGGCCGCCCGGGGTCGACACCCTCCGGGCCGACGTCCCGCCACTCGCTCTCGCCGGGAGGACGCACGCGCGCCGCCTGGTACGGGCTGAGGACTGTGAAGGTGACGCCGGCGCCGGCAAGCTCATCGAGGCTCGCCGGGTCCACCGCCGTCTCCGGCAGCCACATCCCCTCCGGCCGGCGGCGAAAGCGCGACTCGAAGTCCCGCACGCCCCAGACCACCTGGGTGTGGCGGTCGCGCTCGTTCGCAAGCGGCAGGATCATGTGGTTGTACGCCTGCGCCATGGCGCTGCCGTGCCCGCCGAAGCGCCGCCGGCTCAGGCGGTCGGCGTCCAGGATCGCGAGGTACACGGCGGAGGCGCGCGCCATGAGCCAGGCCAGCAGGGTCGGTCCGAAGTTGAAGCTCATGCGCGCGTAGTTGTTGACGATATCCACGATCTCGCCGTGCTCGAGGATGCGGGAGGCGGCGTTCGGCGCATAGCACTCCGCGGTGATGCGCTCGTTCCAGTCGTGGTACGGATAGGCGGAGTCCTCGAGCTCCACCGCCTCGAGCCACGGGTTCTCCCGCGGCGGCTGGTAGAAGTGGCCGTGCACGCAGACAAAGCGCTCCAGGAGCGGTCCCCCCACCGGCGGCGCTTGGCCAGGGCTCGTCCCGGCCGCGCCTACAGCCGTAGTCTAGGGAGCGTCGCAGACTACGGCAAATCGGGCCAGGTGGCCACTGCGCTCGATAAGCCGCCTCAACTCGCCGGCGTTCGTGCGGACACGCGGTCCGACGCCGGCGCCGGGCCGACTCCCAGGGATAGCATGGTCTGCGCCTCGAGCGCTCGAACCTCGCTCGCCACGGCGCGCGACGGCGCGCCCTGGGCACGAAGGCGCGCGAGCAGGCGCTCGCGCCGACCGATCAGACGTCGCACCGTGAGCTCGTCGTCACGGGCCGCGGCGGCGGCCAGCCGGCGCGTAAGCGCGATGTAGGCGCGCTCGCGCGCATGCGACGCGAGACGGGGCGCGGGTCGATCCACCACAACAGAAGCCATCAGGGCACCTCCCCGGGACGTTTCACGGCGGGTCGGTTCAGCCAACTGCCGAGCTGCGGTGTCGGGCGGACCACCACGCTGCGGACGGGGCGCACGCGGCCGGGACGACGTCCTGGCTCGCGCTCCGGGTGGGTCGCGCGCCAGGTGACGATCCGGGCCTGGGCCGCACCGGCGCCGCCCAGCACGCGCTCGATCAGGCGCGTGAGCAGGCGCGCCTGGGCGCCGAGGCCCAAAAGGCACAGGTCAGAGAGGACGACGAGGAGCCACTGTCCGACCTCGAGCGCCTCGTCGGGCCGCAGGAGCGGCAGCTCGGCGCTCTCTCCGAGGACGTTCGCAGATGCGAGGAGAAGGGCCAGGCGCGCCGAGGGGGCCAGCGCTCCGGCGCGCGCCGCGGCCGCACGGGCCTCGGTCGCGCTGCCGCCCGCGAGCTCCGTCAGCCATAGCTGGTAGGCGAGGGCGGTGAGCTCGGCGTCCTGCGCGGCGCGCCCAAGGGAGCGCCGCGCCAGGGCGACGTCGCCCACGGCCAGGGCTGCGCGGCCAAGGAACAGGTCGCGCCCGTAGCTCATGGGCATGGAGCGCAGGGCCCGGAGCTGCACGTCGGGCGGTACGACGCGGTCGAGGGCGCGGCCGATGCCCCGCCACGCATGGGGGTGCTCGCGCACGAGCGGGCCGACGCTCTCCGGCCAGGAGGCGCCGAGCCGCCACTCCACCGCCAGCAGGCGGGCCAGGGCGCGGTGGTCGAGGGGCATCGTGTCGAGGGCGCCGCGATAGGCGGTGCGGGCGCCCTCGAGGTCCCCCACCGCCTCGCGCACGCGGCCAAGACCCACGGCGGCCGCCTGCGCCGCAGGGTCGAAAGAATGGACGGCGGCCACTCGCGCTCGCTGGAAGAGGCGGGCGCTCTCCTCCCAGCGCTCTCGCCAGAATTCGGTCTCGCCCTCGAGCGTCAGGCCCGCGGTGCTCCTCAGGAC
>JAKASY010000582.1 GCA_021817625.1 Bacillota bacterium
GATGTGCTTTAGGTCGCCGTTTGCCCATGAGGCGAGGAGCGCGCCCGGCGTAAGGCTCGCGTCGAGGCGAGCGATCGCTCGGCGCGCACGCTGGGCTTGCCGGCGAATGCTCGCCGGATCCGTCGCAACCACCCCGCACTCAGCGTGGGCAAAGCCGGACACCGCCATGCGCGGGCCTCGCGCGCCGCGGGCGGGTTGTTGTGTGCCGTGGCTTCCGGCCTGCGCACGTCCCGGCCCGACCTTGGGGCGCAGATGCGCGACGGCGCGGAACCAGTCCCCCGCCTTGTCCGCTGGCCCGCAGGCTCCGGTTGGCCTTGGTCGCTAACGCCCGCCTAATGAGAGGCCAGCCATACTGGGGCGGCCGGGCCGCGTGCATAGGGCCGGCGCAGCCCGGAGAAAAGCAGGAGGTGGCGGCCGTGATAAGGCTTCTGGTCGTGGGCTGCTATAGGGACGAAGCCATGGCGGGCCTCTTGGCACACCCAAGCAATCGTGTGGACGCGGTGGCCAAGTTGGTCGAGGCCGTGCACGGGCGGATGGTGTCGTATCAGTGGCTTGTCGGTACCAAGGATTGGGCCACCGTGTTCGAGGTGCCCGACGCCGAGGCCGCGGCGGCGATCAAGTTCGCCGTGAAGTCGTCGGCCACTCTCTGCGACATGGAAGTGCACGAGATGATCGACGCCGACTCGGTCAGCCGGGTGCTCACCCTCGCTGCCGAGGCGAGGGTCGCGTTCGCGCCGCCCGGCAGGTGACCGCCCCCGGCGGTGAGCCGCCGCCAGGCGTCTCCCTGGGACCGGGGGTACGCTGCCATGACCCTGGATCGACCGGGATGTCGATGGCCGCAGCGGACGGCTGGGCGTTGCCCGTCCAGATCGCGGCGTCGGAGGCGCTCAAGTCGACCACGGTCGTTCCGTCCCGGCCAAGGCCGGGCCGCCGGTGGCGCTAAGGGCGCCTTAGGCGGAGGCGGTCAGCGCGCACAGGGCGAACGGGAAGGCGAACAGCCTCGGGCTTCGCCTCAGCGCCCGACGCGCCGCTCGGGAGGAAGTTCGGATCGCCCGGGTCGCGGGCGTTCAAGCGCCGCGACGCGCCGATCACCGTGCGCTTCGAGCCCTGCACCTGGATGCAGCAGCCAGATCGTGTAGCATCGGGACGAATGGCGACACGCGATTGCCGACCGGCATCGATCCCACCTCGCAGTTCGGCGTGCGGCCAAGACAGGGTGGTCCGGGGGTCAGCGGTCGGCATAAGTCCTGCAGATGAGCCCCACCAGCGTCTCAGGCCCGAGCAGGACCTGACCCTCCCTCTGCGAAGCCACCCGAGCCCCCCAGCCCGTCGACGTCCGCCAATCGGGTCAAGCCTCGGTCACGGACTCTGTGGCGTTCGGCACGGGAGCGGAAGCAGGCCGCGCGCCGGGAGCGACGCCGCGCGACACCGGGAGCGGCCCGGGAAGAAACGCGGATCGCGACGGAGGCGGGCGCGATGGCGGACGATGCGGCGATCGGGGCAACCAAACACGGCCAGCGCCCGCTGTGGCGCAACCGGAACCTCGCCATCCTCGTGGGCGGTCAGTGGGTTTCGACGGCGGGCAACGCCCTGTTTACGCTCGCCCTGTACTGGTTCGTCCTGGCCCGTACGGGCAGCCGTGGCGACCTCGGGCTCGTGGGCTTTGTCATCTCCGTGGCGGGCCTGGCGGGTCTCGTTGCCGGCGCCTTCGTCGACCGCCTTGACCGCAGGCGCACGATGCTCTGGACCGACGTCGTGCGCGCGGTCCTGTCCTTCGCGGTGGTCGGCGCGGCCCTCGAACCGCGACCTCGGCGTCGTCGTGCCGGTGGCCCTCGTGTTCGCCATGATGGTGGCCGGCACGCTGTTCGGGCCGGCGGAACGGGCGCTCCTGCCGTCGATCGTCGAGCCCGAGGAGCTGGTCCCTGCGACCGCCGTCGAGCGCACGGCCACCTCCTCGGCTCAACTGTCCGGTGCGGCCCTCGGCGGGCTGGTCCTGGGGCTGTTCGGCCCGGTCCTCCTATTCGCCCTGAACGGCTTGACGTTCGTGGTCTCGGCGGCAAGCCTCGCGCTCATGCGGACGGCGCGCTACGTGGCGCCGCCGGGCGGCGCCGGCGGCCTTCGCAGCCTCTGGTCCGACGTGGTCGAGGGCCAGCGCGTCGTATGGCGCTCGCTCTGGCTTCGGCGCGTCGTGATCGTCTCGATCCTCGTCAACTTCGCCCTCGCGCCGATCGATTACCTGGGCGCCGCGTGGGTGCGCCAGGCGCTTCATGCGGAGGCCGTCGTGTACGGCCTGTTCGCCACGGCTGACCTGGCCGGCATGATGGTCGGCAGCGCGGCCGCCGCGCCCGTTGCCCGGCGGGCACCCGTCGCCGTGACCGTGCCGCTCGCCTTGGCCGGCGGCGGCCTGTGCCTCGTTCTCGTCTCGCGCGTCCTCGCCGTCGTGCCCGACCTCGCCGGCCTCTTCGGCCTCGGCGTGAGCCTCGGGCTCATGAACGAGACCCAATGGCCGGCCGTGCAGCGCGCCGTCGAGGACCGCCTGCGCGGTCGGGTGTTCGGCACGCTTACCGCCCTGACCCGCGCCGCCGTGCCCCTGAGCGCCATCCTTGTGGCGCTCGTGGCGGGCGTCGTGCCGCTTCCGGCTGTGTACCTCGCGACGGGTGTGCTGATGGCAGTGTGCTCGCTTCTCATGGCGGGCGCGGCGCCGGCGGTCGTGGCCACGACCGCCGGC
>JAKASY010000583.1 GCA_021817625.1 Bacillota bacterium
CGCTCACCCGCTCCGGGTCGTAGCCGCCCGAGGCGAGCACGCGCGGGTGGACCATGCCGGCACCCAGGATCTCGATGAAGCCGGTGCCCTTGCAGAGCCGACAGCCTCCGCCGCGGCAGGCCACGCACGTGATGTCGAGCTCGGCCGACGGCTCGGTGAAGGGAAAGTACGACGGTCGCAGGCGGATCCGCGTGTCCTGCCCGAAGAGGGCGCGTGCGACCAGGCCGAGCGTTCCCTTCAGGTCGGCGAGCGAAAGGCCCTCGTCAATCGCCAGCCCCTCCACCTGGTGAAAGGAGCTGGCGTGCGTGGCATCGTCGTCGTCGCGCCGGAAGGTGCGGCCGGGAGCGATGATCCGAAGCGGCACGCGGCCCCCTGCTGCCTCCATGGCCCGGAGCTGAACCGGCGAGGTCTGCGTGCGCAGCACGAAGCCGGGCGCGTCCACCGGGAAGAACGAGTCCTGCATGTCGCGCGCCGGGTGGTCGGCGGGCATGTTCAGACGTTCGAAGTTGTAGCTCTCGAGCTCGATCTCCGGGCCGGTCGCGACGCTGTACCCGAGGCGCCCGAAGAGGTCCTCGATCTCGCGCCGCACGCGGCTGAGCGGGTGCAGCCGGCCGCCCACGACGGGCGGCGTCGGCAGGGTGACGTCGATCGTCTCGGCCGCGAGGCGCGCCTCCATCGCCGCCGCCTGGAGCGCCGCCTGACGCTCGGCCAGGGCGCTCTCCAGGCGCTGCCTCACCGCGTTGAGGCGGTGGCCGGCTTGCCGCCGCCGCTCGGGCGCCAGGGCGCCGAGGCCGCGCAGGGCCTGAGTGAGCCAACCCTTGCGCCCGACCGAATCGAGCCGCACCGCCTCGAGGGCGTCCAGGTTGGCGGCCGCCGCCGCCGCCGTCACCGCCTCGGCAAGGCGCGCCTCGACGTCCAGCTCGTCCACCGCCACCGCTCTACCCCCAAGAAACGACGAAGGCCCGCCTTATCGGCAGGCCCCGCGCCGGCGATCTAATGCAAGGCCAGCTTTTTGTACATCAGGTAGGCAGTGATGGACCCCGTCACCGCGAACAGGCGCCAGTAGAACTGAGCCACCACGCGATCACGCCCCCTCGATTTGGCGGCAGTATACCATTGGCCCTGTGGACCGGCAACCGACGGCGCGGCCCCGATATGCTTGCCGAACGGGCGGCAAGGCGCTACGGTATCCAACATTGGGGACTGGAGCCATGGCCGCGCTGCGAGGTGGAACGTGGACCTCTGGCACCTCTTGGTCGGGCGGCCGCTGAAGGCGCGAGAGGCCGCGCAGGAAGCCATCACGACGTCCGAAGGCCTGGCCGCCCTGTCGCTCGACGCCCTATCGTCCGTGGCCTACGGGCCGGGTGCGGTCCTGTTCGTCCTCGCCTCCTTCAGTCCGCGCACCCTGCCCTACGCCCTGCCCATCGTGCTTTCGATCGTCGCCCTCCTGGTCATCCTCGTCCTGTCGTATGGCCAAGTGATCGAGGCCTTTCCCAACGGCGGCGGCGCCTACGCCGTCTCGCGCGCCAACCTCGGGTCGACCCTGAGCCAGCTGGCCGCAGCCTCACTCATCGTGGACTACGTGCTCACCGTCGCCGTGTCGATCGCGGCCGGCGTAGACGCCCTGACCTCCGCCTTCCCGAGCCTCGTTGCCCTCACCCTGCCCATGGACCTCGGCCTCGTGGCCGTGATCATGATCCTCAACCTGCGCGGCGTGGGCGAGAGCGCCCGCGCCTTTCTCGTGCCCGCCTTCGTGTTCATCTTCGGCGTGCTCGGCGTCATCGCCTTCGGCCTGGTCCACCCGGTCGGCGTGCGGCCGGTGCCGCTGCCGGCCCCGGTCGCCCCCTTGGGCGCCTTCGGCTTCCTCCTCCTCCTTCGCGCCGTCTCCAGCGGCTGCAGCGCCCTCACCGTCTTCGAGGCGACCGCGAACGGCGTGCCCCTTTTCAGGGCGCCGGAGGTGCGTCGCGCCAAGAACACCGAGTACCTGCTCGGCCTCATCCTGTCGCTCATGCTCATCGGCATCGGCATCCTCAGCCTGCGCCTGCACACCAACCCCTTGTCGCACGAGACCGTCCTGAGCCAGGTGATTGCCGGCTCAGTGGGCCGCAGCCCGGTCTACTACATCGTCGAGCTCAGCGTGACCGCGGTCCTCTGCCTGGCCGCCAACACGTCGTTCGGCGGCCTGCCGCTGCTCGCGGGCGTCCTCGCCCAGGACAATCTCCTGCCGCACGTGTTTGCGATCCGCGGCGACCGGCATGTCCACCAGTACGGCATCGTCGCCCTGGCGCTGCTCGCGAGCGTCCTCCTGGTCGCGAGCGGCGGTGACACGAACGCCCTGATCCCGCTCTATGCGATCGGCGTGTTCACCGGCTTCACCCTGTCCCAGAGCGGGCTCGTCCGCCACTGGCTGCGCCGGCGGCCGCGAAACTGGCGGCCACGCGTCGGCCTGAACGCCCTCGGCGCCGTCGTCACCGGCCTCGCCACCATCACCTTTGTCGTCTCCAAGTTCGCGGCCGGTGCCTGGGTCGTGGTCATCGCCATCCCGCTCATCATCGTTCTCTTCCGCAACATCCACCGCTACTACGCCCGCGTCGGCGTCGCCCTCCATCTCGGCGAGGTGCCGCCGCCGCTCAAGGCGCGCAAGGCCCTGGTCGTCGTGCCGGTAACGGGCCTGAGCCAGCTCACGGCGCGGGCGCTCGAGGACGCCCTGGCCCTGAGCGAC
>JAKASY010000584.1 GCA_021817625.1 Bacillota bacterium
GATCTGGTCCGCCGTCAGGCGTCGCCTCCCGACCAGCGCCTGAGGACGATGCACGCGTCCTGGCCGCCCAGGCCGAACGCGTTGAGGAGCGCGACCTCCACCGCCTGCCGGCGAGGTGTGCGCGCAACGTAGTCCAGGTCGCACTCCGGGTCCGGGTTGTCGAGGTGGGCGGTCGGGGGGATCACACCCTCCCGCAGGGCCTCCACCGCAGCCACCGCCTCCATGCCGCCCGAAGCCGAGGCGCCGTGGCCGATCACGCCCTTCATGCTGGAGACCGGCGTGCGGTACGCTGCCGCCTCCCCCAGGGCGTCCTTGATCGCCTGCGTCTCCGTCTTGTCGTTGAGCACCGTGGCCGTGCCGTGCGCCTTCACCCAGCTAACGTCCGCGGGCGCGACGGCGGCGTCCGCGAGGGCCCGGCGCATCGCCAGGCACTGCCCGACGGCGTCGGGCGCCGTCTCGTCGCTCGCGTCGAACGCCCAGCCGGCGCCGGCCAGCTCGGCCAGGATCGTGGCACCGCGGGCCCGTGCCGCCGACTCGCGCTCGAGGACGAAGATCCCGGCGCCCTCGGCCAGGACGAAGCCGTCGCGGTCGCGGTCGAACGGCCGCGAGGCGCCGTCGGGGTCGGTGCGCCGCGTGAGCGCTCCGATCTGGCCCAGCACGGCGACCGACAGAGGGTTCAGGATCGCCTCCGCGCCGCCCGCAACGAGACGTTCGGCGCGGCCGGCCCGGAGCAGCACGAGCGCCTGGCCGAGGGCGTCGAGGCCGCTGGCGCAGGCGCTGTTCACCGTGGTGGCGATGCCGTGCACCTTGAGCTCCATGCCGACGCGCACGGCGGCCATGTACGGCGCCCACTTGGACAGGTAGAGGGGGTCGACGCGGCGCGCCCCGCGGCTTTCGAGCACCTGCTGCTGCTCGCCGCCCTGGAAGAGGCCGCCCGCCGTGCCGATCACAACGCCGGTCGACGCCCGAATCTCCGGGTCCGCGAGGTCGAGGGCCGCCTGCTCCAGGGCCTCGGCCGCCGCCACCAGGGCGAACTGGGCAAAGCGCGCGCTGCGCCGGGCTGTGCGGTGGCCCAGGAGGGCCTCGCCGTCGAAGTCGGGCACCATCCCGCCCACCTGCACCGGCAGGCCTTCGAACGCCGCGGGGAGGCGCGTGATCGCGTTTCGCCCGTCCCGGATGCCGTGCCAGAGCCGCTCGCGCCCGATGCCGTATGGGCTCACCGCGCCCATGCCGGTGACGACCACGCGCTCTCCTGCCAAGCCCAAGCTTCGTCCTCCCGCCGCAGTAAGCACCGCCCGATCATGCCGTCGTGCTCTTTGAGCCGCACACGGACGCGGTGCCCGCCGCTGCGGGCCGTACCGCACGCGCTTGCGCCATTGTACACTTGGGCCAGTGGCAAGGAGAAGAGGTGGGCCGATGCGGCTGGTCATCGCGGTCGTGGAGCGGCGGGCGGCGTCGGCGGCCATGGAGCGCCTTCGGGCGGCGGGATACGCGGCCACGCGCCTCGCTTCCACGGGCGGCTTCCTGCAGCGCGGCAACGTCACGCTCTTCACGGGCGTGGAGGACGCCCAGGTGGACGGCGTCCTCGGCGTCCTGCGCGAGAACGGGCTCACCGCGTCCGCTGCGGCGGGCGCCGGCGTCGCCTTCGTCACGAAGGTGGGCGACTTCCGCCGCCTGTAGCCCGTGGGTCAGGAGGTCGACGCCGGCGCAGCGCTTGCGGGCGGCGCCGGCTGCCTTGTCGCCAGGCGCAGGAGCGTGTCGAGCGTGACCGCGCGGTAGCCCCGCGCCTCGAGCGCCGGCAGGATCTCACGCGTCGCCTCCACCGTCTGCGTGCGGTCGCTGCCGCCGTCGTGCATAAGGACGATGGCGCCCGGCGCCAGCTGCGCCAGGACGCGTCGCGCGATCACGGCGCTGCCCGGGTTCGTCCAGTCGCGCGTGTCGACCGACCAGATGACGACGCGCTCGCCGAGCGCGTGCGCGACAGAGCGCACGCGCGCGCTCTGCGCGCCGAACGGCGGGCGCAGGAAGCGGGGCCGCCGGCCGGTCTCCTTGGCGATCGTGTCCGCGCCTTGAGCGATCACGCCGCGCAGGCGCGCGTCCCCGAGCGACGGCAGGTGGACGTGGCGCTCGCCGTGGTTCTCGATCTCCATGCCGGCGCGTGCGGCGGCCCGCAGCACCTCCGGCCGCTGGTGCACCTCCTCGCCCAGGACGAAGAACGTGGCGCGGGCGTGGTGCGCCTCGAGCAGGGACAGGATCGCGGGTGTGCCCACAGCGCCGACGCCCGGGCCGTCATCGTAGGTGAGGGCCACGACCTTGGCTGTCGTGGGCGCGCTGTAAAGCGCTGGCGGCACGCTCGCGCTCGCGCCGCCCGCCTTGGGGGCGGAGGGCCTTCCCGCCGCGCCCTTGCTGGCGCCGCGCGCGCAGGCCGTGCCCAGGCCGGCCACGGCCAGCGCCAGTGCGGCCAGGGCCGCCGGCAGAGCGCGCAAGCGCCAGGGCCCGCGGCCCGCGTCTCGGTCCTCCAAGGAGTCGCCGCCTCCCCTCGCGCTGCCTTCCCCTTCACGTTGTCCGCCCGTGCCCGCGGCCATGCGCCGCCTCCCCTGCGCTACAATCGGGTCGACATCGTGCGGGCTTGCGGGAGGCGTAGAGGTTGATCGACAGCGAGCGGGTGCGGGTGTCCCGGGACTCCCTGGGCGAGGTGCGGGTGCCGGTCGAGGCGTACTG
>JAKASY010000585.1 GCA_021817625.1 Bacillota bacterium
CGATCTCCCGGACAGCGCGCCCTGAGCGCCTCGTACTGGGCGAAGAGCGGCGTCGCCGGCAGCGGCGCGGGCGCGGGGCCCGCCGGGGCGGGCTGGGCAGGCAGCGTCATCCGGCGCCGAGGGGCTCGCCGAAGAGGGTCCACGTGTTCGAGCCCGTGATGCGCACCATGGCCCTCTTGCCGACGAGGGCACGCCCCGCCTCGAACACCACGATGCGGTTCTGCGGGGTGCGCCCGCTCAGGCGCGACGGATCCTTCTTGGAGGGCCCCTCGACCAGGACCTCGCGCACCTCGCCCACCTCCGCGCGGTTTCGCGCGAGGCTCGACGCGTCGGTCACCTCGCAAAGGCGCCTGAGGCGTTGGCGTTTGACGAACAGCGGCACCTGGTCGGGCATGAGGGCGGCTCGCGTTCCCTGGCGGGGCGAGTACATGAAGGTGTGCGCCTTGTCGAACCGAACGCGCTCGCACAGCTCGAGCGTCGCCTCGAACTCCGCCTCGCTCTCGCCCGGGAAGCCGACGATCAGGTCCGTGGAGATCGCGGCGGCCGGCACCTCCGATCGGATGGCGTCGACGATGGCGAGGTAGCGCTCGCGCGTGTAGCCGCGCTCCATGCGCTCGAGCACGCCGTTCGAGCCGCTCTGGGCAGGCATGTGGAACTGGGGGCAGACGGCGCGCGAGCGCGCGATCTGGCGCACCAGCGCCGGCGTGAAGTCGGCCGGGTGGGGCGAGGTGTAGCGGATGCGCCACAGGCCCTCGATCTCGTCCAGGGCGGCGAGGAGGTCTTCGAACGCGGCGGGCCGCTCGAGATCGTGCCCGTACGAGTTGACGTTCTGGCCGAGGAGGGTGACCTCGCGCGTGCCGCGCTCGACCAGGGAGCGGACCTCGCGCACGATCGCCGCGAGCGGCCGGCTGCGCTCCGGACCGCGCGTGTGGGGGACGATGCAGAAGGTGCACCAGTTGTCGCAGCCAAAGCTGATGTTCACGTAGGCCTTGAGGGGAGCCTCGCGCGGCGCGGGCGGGGCGTCGGGCGTGAACCAGTCCTCGGACACGTGCACCACGGTCTCGCTGGCGCTCTCCGCCTCGGCCAGGATGTCGCCCACCTCGCCCAGCTGGTTCGTGCCCACGATGAGGTCGAGATGCGGCGCGAGGCGCAGGAGCCTCGAGACCGCCTCCGGCTCCTGGGGCAGGCAGCCCATCACGCCGAGGAGCGTGCCCGGCCGCGCCTCCTTCACCCGCTTGAGCTCGCCGAGCTTGCCGAAGGCGTGCTGCTCGGCGCTGTCGCGCACGCAGCAGGTGTTGACCAGGATGAGGTCCGCCTCTTCCGCACGTGCCGCGCTCCCGTAGCCGAGACCCTCGAGCGTGCGCATCATGACGTCGGAGTCGTGGGCGTTCATCTGGCAGCCGTAGGTGATGATGTGCGCGCTGCGCCCGCCCTCCGCCGGAGCCGTCATCGCCCGCCCTCCTTGACCGGCCGCGCCGCGCAAGGCGGCCGCTCGTTGCCCCAATATACCATTGAGGGAAGCGCCCCGGCCGGTCCGGTGCGGTTTGCTACAATGAGGCGCGTGCGGGGCCGGACGGCCCCGACCTTGCGCCAGGGAGGGTGTTCAGTTGGCTGCGCAGCTGGTCGTGCTCGAGGGTGACGAGACGGGCCAGGAGCTCCTCGAGCACGCCCTGACCCTGCTCGATCCGGCCCTCACGGGCTACGACCTCTCCCTCGAGCGTCACGACCTGAGCCTCGATGCCCGCCGCCGCACGCGAAACGGCGTGGTGACAGACGCCGCCGCCGCGCTTCGGCGGGTGGGCTACGGCCTGAAGGCGGCGACGGCCACGCCCGCAGCAGCGGGCGACGTGGGCTCGCCCAACGCCATCCTGCGCGAGGCGATCAGCGCCACCGTCATCCTGCGCGTCGGCCGCGCCATTCCCGGCGTGTCGCCCCACCCGCCGGTGCGCGGACCGATCGCCGTGGTGCGCATGGCCGTGGGCGACGCGTACGGCGCGAAGGAGTGGCGGGAGAGCGTCGAGGGCCCGGACGGCCCGGACGAGGTGGCGATGCGCACCGAGCGCATCTCGCGCCGTCTATGCCGCGCCGTGGCCGAGGCGGCGTTCGTGCACGCCCGGCGGCTGAGCGCCACGGTGTTCGGCGGCCCGAAGTTCACCGTGAGCCCGGTGTACGAAGGCATGCTGAAGGAGGAGCTCGACGCCGCCGCGGCGCGCCACCCCGACGTCGCCTACGACCCCCAGCTGATCGACGCCACCTACGCGATGCTCGAGCGCCGTGCCCAGGGCGCGCTCGTTGTGCCGGCCCTGAACAGGGACGGCGACTGCCTGAGCGATCTCATCCTGCCGTGGTTCGGCAGCATCGCCGGCGCTGAGTCGAGCATCATCGCCACGGACCCGGACGGGCGCCCTGCCGTCTTCCTCGCCGAGGCGCCGCATGGCACGGCGCCACAGCTTGAGGGGCAGGACCGGGCCAATCCGATGGCGATGATCCTGGCGGAGGCGGCCGTGCTCGAGGCGATGCCGGAGGCTGCGGCGCGTACGCTGGGCGACAGCCTCCGGGCCGCCGTGTTCGCCGCCGTCGCGGACGGCGTGCGCACCGAGGACCTGGGAGGCAGCGCCTCCACCAGCGCGTTCGTCGCCGGCGTGCGCGAGCGCCTCGTGCGCCTGCGCACTGCGACGCGCGCCTGATCCGTGACCGGCTCCGGCCTCGGCGCGGCG
>JAKASY010000586.1 GCA_021817625.1 Bacillota bacterium
AGCCGAAGAGGCCGGGGAGGGCCTCGGCGCCGCCGAGCGGCAGGCCCAGGGGCGAGGGTGGGGGGGAGGGGGGGATGGTGGGGCGCGCCGCGCCGAGACCGCGCTCGGCCAGGCGCGCTGCGGCCTCCGCCCGGAGCGCCGCGTCCTCGAAAAGCTCGGGCGCGTGCCCCGGGTGGAGGCGGAAGGCCACCTTCTCGCCCGGCGCCAGGGGGCGGGGCTCGCCCACCAGCTGGTCGAAGGGCACGATGGTGCGCTCGGAGGTCACCCACCAGGCGTCCTGGGCCGGCACCAGCCAGAGGGGGCGCAGGCCCAGGGCGTCGAGCGAGCACACCACCTCGTCGCCGGCGCGGGCGACGATCGCCGCGGGCCCCTGGGCGATCGGGCCGAGGGCGTCGCGGCCTGCCGTGAGGACGCGGCGCTCCTCCTCATCCAGGCGGGCGAGGCGCTCGGGCACGGGCGGGAAGACCAGCGTCATGGCCTCGATCAGGCTCAGGCCCATGCGATCGAGGAGGAACTGCAGGAAGCGGTCGAGGTCCTGGGAGTCGCTCGCGCCGGCCACGAGATCGAAGCCCAGTGCGCGCGCCTCCTCGCGCAGGCGGGCGATGGTGTTGATCTCGCCGTTGTGGCCGAGGAGGCCGAACGGCTGCACGCGGCCGAACACGCTCTGGGTGTTGGTCGAGAAGCGCAGGTGGCCCATGGCGAAGGCGGTGGTCAGGCGCGGGTCGGCGAGGTCCTCGTAGTAGGCGCCGAGCGCCTGGGCGTCGCCGCGCACCTTGTACACGGCGCTCGAGCTCGACCAGGACACCACGTCCATGCCGTCGCGCGCCACCTGCGCCGTGAGGTCCGCGAGCGGCGGCACGAGCGCGCTCTGGCGCGGCAGGAAGGCGCCCTGCAGGAGGAGCGGCGCCTCGGAGCGCCCGAGCGGCCCGAGGGCCTCGGGGTGGACGGGGCTCTCGCGCACGGCGAGAACCTGGTAGCTGGCCTCCTCCGCCAGGACCGTGAGGCGGCGGACGGCCGGGCGCTCGTCGGCCGGGTCGGCGAACACGTGGGCGAGCGTGAAGTCGGGGTGGTAGGCGAGGTGGGGCAGGTGGCCGGCGGCCTCGAGCAGGTCCGCCCACAGGGCGCGCGGCAGGTCCACCATGAGCCCCGCCCCGTCGCACTCGCCGCGGGTGAAGCCGGCCCTGTGGCGCACCGTGCCGAGCGCGCCGAGAACCGTGCGCACGCCGGCGCGCTCGCTCTTGCCGGAGCGGGAGATCCAGCCCAAGAGCGCGCAGGCGTCGCGCTCGTCGCCGGGGCCCAGCGGGCCGAAGGCCCGGTCGTCCGCCATCGGAAGCCCTCCTCGTCGGTTCGGACCGGCCGGAGCCTGGAGCAGGGTTACAAAGAACCGCGGAGGCGGCCCCCCGTGGATAGGCGTACGATACCATGGCGTGCATTGTTATGCAATACCTTCTGTCAAGGTACAGTGACAAGATCTCCATGTGTTGTCCGCAGTTGGTCCATGTGTCGCGCTCCTCAAGGCCCTCAGGGGGCTGAGCGCTGTTGGTTCAGCCGAGGTCTCCAACGATATTTCCATTTCTGTCAGGGTAACTTGACAATCGCCGTTGACACTCCTCGGGCATGCCCATACATTTCTCGCAACGTCCGGCCCGCCGAGGCGTGGACGCGCACCAAGGAGGCGAAGCCGAATGCTGCTGCCGTCCGCCCCCTACGTCAGCCCGGGCGACACCGCGTGGCAGCTGACCGCCGCCACCTTCGTCGGCCTGATGTCCGTGCCGGGCCTCGCCGTGCTGTACGGCGGCCTCGTGGCACGCCGGTTCGCGGTGAACGCCGCCTTCATGGTCCTGTGGGCCTTCGCGGCCGTGCTCGTGGTCTGGCTCCTGTGGGGCTACGACATGGGCTTCGGCGCGCCGCTCCACCTCGGCCCCGGCCCGCTCGGCGCCGTGGTCGGCGTGCCCGGGGCGGTGCTCGGCGCCCTGTCCGAGATCGGCCGGGCCAGGGTGCCGCTCCTGACCGGCTCCATGCCCGCCTTCCGCTTCCCGACATCGGCCCTGGTCTACTTCCAGTTCGCGTTCGCCGCCATCACCCCGGCCCTCCTTGCCGGCGCCGTGCTCGGGCGGATGAACGTGCGCGCCTGGATGCTCTTCGTGCCGGTCTGGTCGACGCTCGTGTACAGCGTGAACGCCTTCATGCTGTGGGGCGGCGGCTTTCTCGCCCAGCTCGGCGCCGTCGACTACAGCGGCGGCTACGTGATCCACGTCGCCGCCGGCGTGAGCGGCTTCGTCGCGGCGGCCGTGATCGGCGCCCGACGGACCGAGGCGCGCCAGGGCCAGGGCCCCAACAACCTCCTGTTCGCGCTCCTGGGCGCGGGCATCCTGTGGCTCGGCTGGAACGGCTTCAACGGCGGCGACCCCTACTTCGCCAACGCCGACGCCGCCGCGGCGGTGCTCAACACGAACTTCGCCGCCGCGCTGGCGATGCTGGCCTGGGTCTGTGCCGACGTCTTCGCCGGCGGCCGGCCGAGCCTCACGGGCGCGATCAACGGCCTGGTCGCGGGACTCGTCGCGATCACGCCCGCCGCCGGCTACGTGAACGGCTACGGCGCCCTGGTGATCTACGTCGCGGCGTGGCTCGTTCCGTAGTGGAGGATGAACCGGCTGGGCGGCAGCCCGCTCCTGCGGCGCGTCGACCACACCCGCGTCGTGCTCCACACCCGCGCC
>JAKASY010000007.1 GCA_021817625.1 Bacillota bacterium
GCTCGGGCGCCGAGCCGATTCGGCGTCCGGCGGCGAACCCCACCCGCGCGGGCGCGCCGTCCGCGCGGGCCAGCACGTACAGAGCGCAGACCCGATGGGGAATGGACCGTCCCTGCCGCACCACGCTCTCGAAGGCGCCGCGGTGGCGAATGTGCTCCGGCTCCGCGCCGGGGGGAGGTGGCTCAGATCGCGAGACGCTTGCGGCCCTTGAGGCGCCGAGCCTTGAGGACACGGCGACCGCCCGGGGAGCGCATGCGCCGCCGAAACCCGTGAACCCGACGCCGACGCCGGCGCTTCGGTTGATATGTGCGCTTCAGTCTCTCCACCCCCAGGCCTCGTAGGACAGAAAGAGTATAGGAAGGTGCCCAAGGGGTGTCAAGGAACGGCCGTTCGGCCTGGGCAGCCACGCGCCGCCAGGAGGCTGTGCGCGCGATCACAGGGTCGAGAAAGTTGGTTGACGCGATCTGGGCGAGCCTTACGGCATTTGGCGCAATGCGGCGTCGCCCGGCGGCTCCAGAGCGTCCTTGCTGGCCTGTCCAACGACTGGACGGTCTGCTAGAATTCACCGCGGCGGGGGCTAAGCCTCGCCCATTTTATCCACCACTGTGGATATTGTGTGCACAAACTTGTGGGTTTCGTATTCGGCAAATTGGCAGGGCTTTCCGAGACTGCTCCACACCTCGGAGATCGCGGTATACAACCTTACATGCGCGCTCACCGATGCCCCTTTCCCGCCTAAGGAGGACGCGCTATGCGGGATTCCCTGGGCGACCTCTGGCACGACACTCTCAAGGCGCTTGAGGTCAAACTGCCCACGCCAAGCTTTGAAACCTGGATCCGCCCAACGCACCCGCTTGGGATGACTGATGGTGTGCTCGTCATTGGTGTGCCAAGCGAGATGGCGAGGGAGACCATCCGCGCTCGCTACGCGGGCGTCGTGACGAGCGCGCTCCGCAGCCTCATGGAGCGAAGCGTGATGGTGGAGTTCGTTGTCGACGCCGACAGCGGCCGCTCCCCCGTTCGCGGCGCCCGCAGCTCCGAGCCCGGGGTGCCGCCCCTGCCGCCGGCCGCAGGCGCGTTCCGCGACGATGGCGGCGGCGGCGAGGGCAGCGCCCACCTTCGCGAGCGCTATACCTTCGACACTTTCGTCGTCGGCACGTCCAACCGCCTCGCCCACGCCGCATCGCAGGCGGTGGCGGAGAACCCCGCACGCGCGTACAACCCGCTGTTCGTCTACGGCGGCGTGGGCCTCGGCAAGACCCATCTCATGCACGCCATCGGCCACGCCGTCCGCCAGCGCCACCCGCGCAGCCGGGTGCGGTACGTAACGGCTGAGACCTTCACGAACGAGATCATCACCGCGATCCGCGACGACAAGACGTCAGAGTTCCGCGGCCGCTACCGCAACATCGACGTGCTGCTCATCGATGACATTCAATTCATCTCGGGCAAGGAACGCACGCAGGAGGAGTTCTTCCACACCTTCGAGGCGCTGCACGGCGCCCAGAAGCAGATCGTCATCTCCTGCGACCGGCCGCCCAAGGACATCCTGACGCTCGAGGAGCGGCTGCGCTCCCGCTTCGAGTGGGGCCTCATAACCGACATCCAGCCCCCGGACTTCGAGACGCGTGTGGCCATCCTGAAGAAGAAGGCGCAGGTCGAGACCATACCGATCCCCGATGAGGTCCTGGTCCTCATCGCCCGCCGCGTGGAGACGAACATCCGCGAGCTCGAGGGCGCGCTCATCCGGCTCGCCGCGCACACCTCGCTGCACAAGGACCTCATGACGCCCCAGCTCGCACAGCAGCTCCTGAAGGACGTGTTTCCTCCAGAGCGCAAGCGTCTCGTCACGATCCCGATGATCCAGGCGGCCGTCTGCGCGTACTACGGCATCGAGGCGGATGACCTGTTGGCAAAGACCCGCACGCGCAACGTGTCGTTCCCCCGCCAGGTTGCGATGTTCCTCGCGCGCCGCCTGACCGATTCCAGCCTGCCGCGGATCGGCGAGCTCTTCGGCGGCCGCGACCACACCACGGTCCTCCATGCCTGCTCGAAGATCGAGGCCCAGCTGAGCGAGGACGAGGACCTCAGGGCCACCATGGACGCCCTCATGGACGCCATCCAGCATCCGACCTCGTAAAGAGCTCTGAACAACTCCGGGGATAACCTTGGGATGAGCGGTCGAAGACTCGGGGGACGGCGTGGACATTTCGGCAGGGTCCACCGCGCGTCCCCGTTTTTTCCCCAACATCCACACATCTATCCACCGCCCGCGTCGCTCTGCGGCGCCCATCGCGAGGCTTTTCCACTTGTCCACAGCCACTGACTACGACGCCTCATTTGCTTATAACTCAAGGGGGATAAGGAATCAGGGGCATGCAGCCCCCTCATGTCCGGGAAGGAGACCGGCCCTTCATGCGCGTTAGCGTCGACACAAGCCGACTGCGTCCGGCCCTCGCGGCTCTGGCAGGGGTCAGCGGCCATCGGGAGACTCTGCCGATTCTCTCCGGCGTTCTCCTCGAAGCGTCAGAAAGCGCGCTCATGCTCACCGCCCACAACTTGTCGCTTGGGCTCGAATGGACACTGCCCGTGGCAGTTGATGTCCCCGGGCAGACCGTCATACCGCTGCGTCCGCTCTCGGATCTGGCGCGTCGCCTGGAAAGCGACACGCTCGTCATCGACAGCGAGGAGGACGCGGTCGCCAAGCTCTCTTGGACACAAGGCGAGGCCTCGCTCGCGACGATGTCCCCGGAGGAGTTTCCAAGGCCAGCGTTCGCGCTGGATGGGGGAGTGCGGGTGAACGGGGCGGACTTTCGCCGGGGAGTCGAGCACGTGGCGTTCGCGGCCGGCTATGACCCGGGTCAGCCCGTGCTCGAGGGCATCCGCGTTCGCTTCGGAGGTGAGAGCATGGAGTTTCTCGCCACCGATCGCAGCAAGGTGGCCCAGAGCACGCGACCGCTGGAGGGTGGCGTGGCGATCGAGAGCGCCGTGGTCTTCCCGGCCGCGGCTCTCGTCGCGCTGGGCCGCCTGAGCGGCCAGGCCGAGCTCTACGACATCGCCTGGGACAGCCACGGCGTCACCGTCCGCTTTGACGGCTCGCGCTTCTACAGCCGGCTTCTGGACGGCGCGTACCCCGAGGTGGACCGGATGATCCCGGAGGAGTACCCGGTGCAGGCCGTGGTGCCGCGCCTTGCGCTGCGGGGTGCCTGCGATCGGGTCGCCGCGCTGGTCGACCCGGGCCTGCCGCAGCTCTACGTGAGCATCGGCGAGCAGGGAGTCTCCCTGCGAGGCGAGTCGAACGCGAGCAAGGCGCAGGAGATCGTTCCGGCGCGCAGGGTGGGGGAGGATCTGAACATCTCCTTCAACGCCCGCCTCCTTCTCGAGGGGCTTGACCACCTGGAGGGAGACGAGGTGGTGCTCGAGCTTCGTGGCCCGGAGGATCTCATGCGCATGCGTCCTGTGGACCGGCGCGACCAGTACGTCGTCGTGCTGCCGATGATGCGGGGGTGAGCGGCCGCGACGAAGGGGGAGGAGAGCGCGCGATCCGGATCGGGCGGCTGCCCGTGACGCTCAGCGCCTTTCTCAAGCTAGCGGGCGCCGTGCGCAGCGGCGGCGAGGCCAAGGAGCTGATCGCCGCCGGAGCCGTGCGGGTGAACGGCGTGGTAGAGCGCAGGCGCGCGCGCGCCCTGGTGGACGGCGACGCCGTCGTGCTCGGCACCCTCCGCCTGCGCGTGCGCGCTGCCTCGGACGCGTGATCCTCCGCCGCATCGCCCTCGTCGACGTGCGCTCGTACCGGGCGCTGGAGTGGCAGCCTGACGCGGCCATGAACGTGGTCGTGGGGCCGAATGGCACCGGAAAGACCAACCTGCTCGAGGCCATCGCGCTTGTCGGCGGCATGCGGCTAAGGCCGCTCGTGCACGAGGGCGACCTGGTCCGCCACGGCGCCGCTGGCATGGCGATCACGGCGGAGCTCGGTGTCGACGCGGAGGCGCGAGGCGGAACGCATGAGATTACATTCCGCCTCAGTGGTCGCAGCCGACGCTACCTGCGCGACGGCCAGCCCCTGCGGCCAGGCCAGGATGGGACGCCCGCGCTCGTGGCCTTCACGCCCGACGACCTGGACCTTGTGAAAGGCGGCCCGGATGCCCGACGCCACCTCCTGGAGCGCGATCTTTCCCAGCTGTCGCTCGCCTATCGGGATCTTCTTCGCCGTTACGCGCGCGCGGTGGTCCAGCGCAACGCCCTACTACGCGCGGTCGCAGCCGGCGAGCGCGGGGAGGGTGAGATCGCGCCCTGGGACGAGGCGGTGGCCAAGCTTGGCGCCGATGTCCAGCGCTGGCGCGCGGACGCGATCGGCCAGCTGGCACCGAGCGTGGCCGACGCATACGACGCCCTGGCCGGCCGGCCGTCGGCGTTCGCCGTCTCCTACCGGCCGCGGCGCATGCTGGGGGAGGACCGCGACCCGTCGACCACAGGTGGTGCGCCCGGGGACGAGGCCGCATCGCTCCTCGCAGCCCTCCGGGCGGCGCGACGGGCGGAGCTGGCGCGTGGCTACACGCTGCTCGGGCCCCATCGCGACGACCTGGACTTTGTGCTGGGCGGCGCGGAGATGCGCGCCTTCGCGTCCCAGGGAGAGCAGCGCACGGCGGTGGTGGCCGTCAAGCTCGCCCTGCTCCGGCGCTTGGCCGAAAGGCGCGGCGACCGGCCACTGCTCGTCCTCGACGACGTGCTGAGCGAGCTGGACGAGACGCGGCAGGACCGCCTCCTCGGAGCAGCGAAAGGCTTCCAGACGTTCGTGACGACTACCTCGGCAGCCCCGAGCGCGGATGCCAAGGTGTGGCGGACGGGCGGGGGAGGGCTCACGCCATGGCTGGCGGGCGCGTAAGTGGGCGGGGCGCACCAGAGCCGCTCGCCAGCACGCTGGGTACCCTCATGGGCCGGCTGGGCTACCGCAAGCGCTCGCCGGCGCTGTTCGCGATGGCGGCCTGGGAGCAGGCCGTGGGCGAGGCCATCGCGCGTCACGCCGTGCCCGAGCGGGTCGAGCACGACACGCTGCACGTCGTCGTCGATGGCGCGCCGTGGGCCAATGAGTTACGCTGGATGGAAGGGTCCCTGGTGGCACAGCTCAACGCCGTCTGCGGCCGCCAGGTGGTGTCCCGCCTGCGCTTTCGCATCGGCACGCTGCCTGAGGCACCGGTCGAGAGAAACACACCACCGCTGCCATCGCCAACGCCGGCCGCGCGCGCGGCCGCCCGCCTCCTGGCCGAGGAGGTGCCTGTGGACCTGCGTGGCGCATGGCAGCGCCTCGTGGCACGTGGCCTGACGCGCGGATCGCTGGCGACGACGAAGGAGGACGAGGCGTGATCTTGCACCTGGGCTCGGACATGTCGATCCGCACGCGGGAGGTCGTCGCCATCCTGGACCTTGACGTCATCCGGCCATCCGCCGCGTCGAGGGAATTCCTGGAGATCATGGAGTCGGAGGGGAAGCTGGTGCGCGTGTCGAGCGAGCCGCCCAAGTCCGCCGTGCTCACGGACAACGCCCTCTACCTTTCGCCCATCTCGTCATGGACGATCCTCCGTCGCGCGGAGCACGGTCACTTCGGGCCTGAGGTGATGGCATGGCGGTAGACGGCGGCCGCTACGATGCCTCGAAGATCCAGATCCTCGAGGATATCGAGCACGTCCGAAAGCGGCCCGGGATGTACATCGGCTCGACCGGCCTGGCGGGGCTGCACCACCTGGTGTACGAGATCGTGGACAACAGCGTGGACGAGGCCATGGCCGGGGTGTGCACGCGCATCGACGTGGCACTGCACGAAGACGGGTCGGTGGCGGTGCGCGACAACGGCCGCGGCTTTCCCACCGACACGCACGAGAAGACCGGCCGTCCCGCGCTCGAGGCCGTAGCGACCATGCTGAACGCGGGAGGCAAGTTCGGCGCCGGCGGCTACAAGGTCTCGGGCGGCCTGCATGGCGTCGGTCTGTCGGTCGTGAACGCGCTGTCCGAGTGGATGGCGATCGACGTCTGGCACCACGGCGATCACTTCCGCCAGGAGTTTCGGCGAGGCAAGCCGACGGCCGACATGGCGCGCATGGGCGACAGCAGCGAGCGCGGCTCGCTCGTGCGCTTTCGGCCGGACCCGGAGATCTTCCCCGAAACGCACATCGACGGCAGCGTCATCTCCGTTCGCCTGCGCGAGATCGCCTTCCTCAACCCGGGCCTACGCATCCGCCTCGCCGACGAGCGTACGGGCGAGGAGCACCAGTTCCTGTTCCGGGGCGGGCTCGTCTCGATGGTGTCGCAGATCAACCGGGGTAGGGACGTGGTCCCCGACCCGCCCGTGTACGCGCGCCGCGAGCACGAGAGCGCCCTGGTGGAGTTCGCCCTGCAGTACAACGCGGGCTACCAGGAGACGTTCCTCTCCTTTGCGAACACGATTCGCACCGAGGAGGGCGGCACGCACGAGGCGGGTTACAAGGGCGCCCTCACGCGCGTCGTCAACGACTACGCGCGTCGCAACAACCTGATCAAAGAGTCGGAGACGAACCTGGGCGGCGAGGACATCCGCGAGGGTCTCGTGTCCGTCGTCTCCGTTCAGCTCGTCGACCCGCAATTCGAGGGCCAGACCAAGACCAAGCTCGGAAACCCCGAGCTTCGCGCCCTCGTCGACCAGACGGTGGCCGACGGGCTCGGGGCGTTCCTGGAGGAGAACCCCTCCGCTGCTCGCCGCATGGTCGAGAAGGCCCTGGCCGCGGCAAGGGCACGCGAGGCGGCGCGCAAGGCGCGCGAGCTGACGCGGCGCAAGAACGCGCTCGAGATCTCGGCGCTGCCGGGGAAGCTGTCGGACTGCTCCAGCCGTGATCCCGGCGAGTGCGAGATCTTCCTGGTCGAGGGCGAGAGCGCCGGCGGCAGCGCCAAGTCCGGGCGCGACCGCCGCTTCCAGGCAATCCTCCCCCTGCGCGGCAAGATCCTGAACGTCGAGCGCGCCCGCCTCGACCGCATCCTCGGCAACGAGGAGATCCGGGCGATGATCACGGCGATCGGTAGCGGGGTGGGGGAGGACTTCGACGCGGACAAGGCCCGCTACCACCGCATCGTCATCATGAGCGACGCGGATGTTGACGGCGCGCACATCCGGACGCTCCTGCTCACGTTCTTCTACCGGTACATGCGGCCGCTCCTCGACCGTGGCTGGGTGTACATCGCCCAACCGCCCCTGTACCGCGTGCGCAAGGGGCGCCAGGAGCGCTACCTCTACGACGACGCCGCGCTCGAGCGAGCGCTCGACGAGGTGGGCCGCACGGGCGTCGAGGTCAACCGCTTCAAGGGGCTGGGCGAGATGAACGCCGACCAGCTCTGGGAGACGACCATGGACCCCGCCAACCGGACCCTCCTACAGGTGGCCGTGGCCGACGCCGTGGTGGCGGACGAGGTGTTCTCGAACCTTATGGGCGAGAACGTCCAGGCCCGGCGCCGCTTCATTGAGGAGCACGCCGACCTGGTGCAGAACCTCGACGTCTAGCCGCTCGCACAAGGCCGCGACCGGCGCCCACGGGCGCCGGTCGCCGTTTGCACGTGGCACGCTAGGCCGCGCTTGCCGCGGGGGCCGCCTCGACCTCGACGTGCATGCGGATCTCCTCGCTGACGAGGACACCGCCGCCTTCGAGCAGAACATTCCATTCCAGGCCCCACTGCTTGCGGTTCATTCTTCCGTCCAGCTCGAGCGCCATCTTGTCGTTGCCCCACGGGTCCTTGATGGGGCCCGCGACGCGCATGTCGAACTCAACTGGGTTGGTCTTGCCGCGAATCGTGAGATCGCCGCTCACCCGGTACTTGCTCTCTCCGGCGGGCTCCACGTGCGTCGAGCGAAACTCCATCTTGGGGTGATTCTCCGCGTCAAAGAAATCGGCCGAGCGCAGGTGCGCGTCGCGCCGCTCGTCGCGGGTGCTCAGGCTGGCGATGCCGATGACCGCAGCGAGCCCGACCGGGCGGCCGCCTTCCACCTCGATCTGACCGTCGATATCCGAGAAGCTGCCGCGCACGGTCATGATGCCCATGTGTTTGGCCGAGAACTCTACCACGGCGTGCGACGTGTCCACTGCCCACTTCATGCGCCCGTCACCCCTGCTTTCAAGATCCCCACTCGTAGACAGCGTAATCAAAAGCGCTATGTATTGTCAAGCACATGGTATAATGAATGCGAGAGGGGGTGGGCGCCGTGGCCGACACCGAAGAGGGCTTCTGTGCCGTCGACGCCGCCATCGGCATCCTTCAGGAGAAATGGGTCCTCCACATCATCCGCAGCCTGCTCGACGGCCCGCGCGGCTTTAACGAGCTGGGCCGCCTGACCGGCGGCTGCAATCCCGCGACGCTCACCCAGCGGCTGGAGCGCCTGGAGCAGCTCGGCATCGTGACGAAGACCGTGCACTCCTACATGCCGCCGAGGACCACGTACGCGCTGACGGCCGCCGGCGTGGCCCTCCAAGACGTCATCGGCGCCATCGACAGCTGGGGAAGGGAGTACCTGCGGCCGGCGCTGGGCAACGCGGCCGGCGCGGTATGCCGCGCCGCCCGCGACGAGGAAGCCGCGCGCGAGGCGGCGCGCTCCTAGCGCGCCTGTAGGCGCACCACGGCGTGCCGGACCGGGGGCAGGGCCCTTGGCGCGCGCGTCAGGAGCTCGACCAAGACGGCGATCGCGCCCTGACTCGAGTCGACGGTGGCCACGCGCACCTCGACGCCCGGGCGCAGGACCTGTGGGCCCGAAAGGCGCTCGCCGGAGAGCGTGTAGAGGGTGCGCTCGGCGAGCCGGATCGGCATGACACGGCCGTCGAGACAGGCCAGGTCGAGGCGTGCGATACCCACACGCACCACCGTGCCGACCCGGTAGTGCAGAGGCCTGCGGTCGCGCTTGGGCGGGGGGCTCACGGACGCTGGCAGATGCGCGCGCGCTCGATCCGCAAGGGTCATGGTAATCGCCTCCTGTGCTTGGTGAGCCGACCGTAGCAGGACATTGTGACAGGCATGTGGTAAGCGCGCCCACGGGGGGATCGGATGCAGCGCGCCACAAGCGTCCTACTGGTCGAGGACGACCCGGCCGTCGGCAACGCCGTCACCGCCCTTCTGGAGGCCAAGCAGTTCCAGGTCCGCCTAGCCGCCACGGGCCGCGCCGGCCTGACGCTCGTTGACGAGACCGGCTTCGACCTCGTCGTGCTCGACATCGTCCTGCCGGACATATCGGGCATCGCCGTCCTGCGCGAGATGCGCCGCTACCATCACGTGCCCGTGCTGCTGCTCACTGCGCGCTCTGCCTCGCACGACAAGGTGGAGGGCCTCGAGGCGGGCGCGGACGACTACCTGGTCAAGCCCTTCGACCCCGCGGAGCTCGTGGCGCGCCTACGGGCGCTCCTGCGGCGCAGCGGCAAGCTCTCCACCGACCCGCTGCGCCTCGGCGCGTTCGTGCTGGATCCGGGGACGCGCGCCCTGGTCCTGAGCGGACGGGAGGCCATCCTCACGCAACGCGAGGTCGAGCTGCTCGAATGCCTGGCGAGCGTCCCCGGCAAGGTGTGGACGCGAAGCCAGCTTCTGTCCGCCGTGTGGGGCTACGACACCGAGGTCGACGACCGCACCGTCGACTCGACGGTAAAGCGCCTGCGCAAGAAGGTGGAGGGTCTCGTGGAGGGCGCCGAGGGCGGGGCGGGGGAGGGGGCTGAGGTTCCCGCCATCCGCACGCTCTACGGCGTCGGCTACCGGCTCGAGGGCGTGCGCTGGTGAAAGGCCTGTACGGCCAGCTCATGGCCGTGACGAGCGCCGTGCTCGTGGTTGCCGTGAGCATCTCGCTCTGGGTACTCTACACGTTCGGCGTGACGAGCGCCGTCGCGAACGTGCGCGCGACGGCCTACGCGGACATCGGCGCGGCCGCGAGTGCAGCCGCGATCCAGGTGACCCTGGCGCCCGGGACGCCGAACAGGGGCCTGAGCACCGCCGCCATGCGCAAGCGCGAGCACGACCTCGGCGGCATCCTCGTGGTCGTGGACCGCGCCCGGACGGGTTTGTCGGAGCTGTGGAGCTACCCCAATAACACCTTCCTGGGCCACACGCGCGCCCACCTGCCGGACCGGCACGAGGCGCGTCGGGTCACGCTTCTGGGGAGCGTCGTGTGGGCGTCCGCGCGCGTGCCCACCGCGGCCGGCACGGCAGGCCAACCGCAGTACTTCGTGGTCTGGCGCATCCCCGTGGCGCCACCAGCGTTCCCGACCCCCACGCAGGTCGGCGTGATGATCTCCGGGCTCGCCGCGATCGTCCTCGCGCAGATCCTCTGGGCGCTCGTCGCGAGGCGCCTGACAAGCCCACTCCAGGCCCTGCTCGGCCAGCTGGAGCGGTACGGCAAGGGCGACTTCAGCCGCCCGGTCGCCATCCGCGCGCCGGCCGAGTTCATGCGCCTGGCTGAGGCGATGGGCAGGATGGGCGAGGCCCTGAAGGCGGAGCGCAGCGCGCGCGAGGCCTTCCTGGCGGAGGTCGCGCACGATCTGCGCACACCGCTCACGGCCATGCGCAGCCTGCTCGGCTCGCTCACGCGGGAGACGGACCCCGAGCAGGCGCGCGACCGCCTGGTGCGGGCCGAGCGCGAGGCGGAGCGACTGACCCGGCTGGTGAACGACCTGCTCGACCTGGCCAGCCACGAGAGCGGGCACCTGAGTGTGACGCTCACGCGCGTCGACCTGCGGGAGGTGGTCGCCCTCGCGGCCGTGAGCGGCGAGGCGGCCGCAGAGGCGCGCGGCATCCGCTTCGAGGCCGACGTCCCCGACGACCCGCTTTGGGTCCGCGCCGACCTCGACCGCGGCGCGCAGATCCTGGTCAACCTGGTCGATAACGCCGTGCGCTACACGCCGCCGGGCGGCAGGGTGCGCGTGCGCGTCGTGCGTGAGGGAGGTCAGGGCGCGCTTTGGGTGGAGGACACCGGTCCGGGCTTCGAGCCTGGCGCCGCCGACTGGGCCTGGTCGGCGTTCACGCGAGGCAAGGCGGCGCGGGAGAACGACGGTGGCACGGGGCTTGGGCTGGCGGTCGGCCGTGCCCTGGCGCAGGTCATGGGTGGCGACCTCCGCATCCTGCCGCCGGCGGGCGGCCTGGGCGGGCGCGTGCGCCTGGGGCTCGCGATGGCCGAGGACGACGCCTCGGAGGCGAAGCGCCCGGCCGCGCCGCCGGCGGCTAGCGCTCCGCCATCCGCGAGCAACGCAAAAAGGCCGGCGCAGCCGCCCCCTCCGTGAGCCTAGCGGGCTTACGTGTCCTTGCGACGAGGCCTGCTCCGGCTGCGGGCGGAGACGCGGTAGACCACCTTCGACGCCACGATGTCGTGCCCGACGGCCGTGCCCCAGACCTGCACGATGTCCCCCAGCTGGAGGAACGCGAGCGGCGCCACCGTCGCCCCGAGGAGCACGGTGGTCTGACTCGTCACCTGGACGCTCCACACGGCGCCGCCGGCGGCGGTGACGGAGAACGTAAGGCCGCCGCCGCCGAGCGGAGCCGCGAGGCCGCTGACGCGGCCCGTGATGTGAACCTGCTGGCCTCCTGTCGAGATCGGCGAGGTCGCGTACGTCACGGTGCGCGCGACGATCCACAGCATCGTGCCGCCGCCTTGGCCGCCCCGCTCCCCCTGCCGGCTCACCGCGTATGTGACCAGGGCCCAGTCGCCGTCCTGGATGCCTGCGATGGACGCGGGGCCGCCGGACTGGGAGGCGACCACCGTCTGGGGCGTGAGGTTGACCGCCACCCACTCGCCGTTCTGAAGCGCGAGCACGATGGCGGTCGGACCCACGTCCACCACCTTGCCATACAGGCTCGGGCCGGCACCGGAATCTGCCAGTGCGCGCGGCGCGAGGCCTCCGGCAGCGAGGCCGACGGAGAGCAGGGCCGCTAGCGCCGACCGGCGCGCCGAGGCCAGAGGTCCCAGCCGTCGCTGCATGCCGCCACCCCCTCGATTGCGGCCCCATGCTACCACAGGACTTGGGCAGGATTGCGGCGACGGGGTCATTGGCGCGGCAAGGCGAACACCCGGGGCAGGACCGGGCACGGCGGAGGGGGGAGCCGATGGACGATTGGCTTGGGCGCTACCCGATAGGGCGTCGGGCGGAGCTTCGCCACACCTTCGGGCAGGCGGAGGTCGACGCCTATTCGCGGCTAACGGGCGACATGAACCCGCTGCACGTCGACGCTGACGCCGCGGCGCGCGGCCGCTTCGGGCGGCCGGTCGTGCACGGCATGCTGACCGCGAGCCTGTTCTCGCGCCTGCTGGCGATGGAGCTGCCGGGTCCGGGCACCATCTACCTGCGGCAGAGCCTGCGCTTTGCGCGGCCGGTCTTCCCCGGCCAGGAGGTTCTGGCGTCCGTGACCGTGGCTCGGCGCAGCGTCCGCCGCCGCTTCATCTGGCTGCGCACGCTGTGCCAGGACGCCGAGGGGCGCACGCTGGTGGAAGGGGAAGCCCTGGTGCTCAAGGAAGAGGACGGTTAGCGACGGGCGACCCAGCCCGCACGAGGAGGCGCGACGTTGGCGCAGGGCTACTATCGGCATCCGGTGCCGGCTGGCGACCGGGTCCTGTTCGTGTGCGAGAACGACCTGTGGGCGGTGCCGTCCACGGGTGGCGACGCGAGGCGCCTGAGCGCGCTCAAGGCGCCGCCCGCGTCGCCGCGGGTATCGCCCGACGGCAGCGTCGTGGTGTTCGCCGGGCGGGAAGAGGGTGGGGAGGACGTCTACGCGATGCCGGCCGACGGCGGGCCGGTGCGCCGCGTCACGCACTTCGGCTCCGCGGCGCAGCCCGCGGGCTGGCTCGTGGACGGCCGCCTGGTCGTGGCCACGGACGCGAGAAGCCCGTTCATGCGTGAGCTGCACCTCCTGGCCGTCGACCTGGCCGGCGGCGAGCCCGAGGAGCTTCCCTATGGGTGGGGCACCGGCATCGCCTTCGGCGCCGGTGGGGCGGTGGCGGTGGCCCGACGCAACTTTCGCGAGTACGCCTACTGGAAGCGCTATCGGGGTGGCACGGCCGGGCAGATCTGGATCGACCCCGACGGCGGCGGGCACTTCCAACGCCTGAGCGGCCTCGCCGGTGACCAGGAGTCGCCCATGTGGGTCGGCGACCGCCTGTACTTCCTGAGCGCGCACGAAGGGGTTGGAAACCTCTACTCTTGCGACCGCACCGGTGCCGACGTCCGGCGCCACACCGACCACCTGGACTATTACGCCCGCAACGCCCAGAGCGACGGTCGGCGCATTGCCTACCACGCCGGGGGCGACCTCTTCCTGTTCGATCCCGCGAGCAGATCGGAA
>JAKASY010000587.1 GCA_021817625.1 Bacillota bacterium
CGCGAGCGTGCTCGCGGGCGGCGACCGCGTGCTCGCGTACGTGTCGCCCGCCGCCGTGGCGCCGCTCGTGCGCGCCGCCCTGGAGGGAGCGCGCTAGGCGCTCAGCGGCGCGGCGCCTCGCTGGCGGCCGCCGCCTCGGCCTCGGCCGTGCCGCCGAGGACAAAGCGCCGAGCGTCGTCGCCGCCGCTCGCGGGCGCCACGTACAGCAGGAGCTGGTCGTCCGGCATGATCACCGTGCCGCCGTTCGGCACGAGCGTGCGCTCGCCGCGCGTCACGGATACCACCACTACGCCCGCCGGGAAGCGCACGTCCTTGAGCTCCTTGCGGGCGACGCGGGCGCGCTCCGGCACGACGACGCGCACGAACGCGCCGTCGCGCCCTTCGGCCGGCGGGGGCGGCGGCGTATCCTGGGCCGGCGCGTCGCCCAGCTTCACCTCGAGTGCCTTGACCACGTCGACCCGGCGCAGGAGGCCGACCATGCGGTCGGGCCGCTCCGGCTCGACCACGAGGAGCTGGCCGACCTCCGACCGGTTGAGGCGCCGCACCGCCTCCCGGATCGGCTCGTCCGGATAGGCGACCACGACGTCGCTCACCATGACGTCGGCCACGGTGGCGGCCTCCGCGTTCGTCTCGTGCGCGCGCTCGAGGTCGCTCACGGTGACGATGCCCATGAGCCGCCCACCCTGCTCGACGGGCATGGCCGTGCGCCGCTCCGCCATGAGGCGGTGGGTTGCCTCGGCGATGGCCGCGTCCGGCGCGACGGACGGCACCCCCGTGACCATCGCCTGGCGCACCGTCACCTGCTCGAGCACGTCCACGGGCTTCTGCTGAAACAGGCGCACGCCGCGCCGCACGAGCTTGAGGGTGTAGATCGAGTCCTGGAGGAGGAAGTCCGAGCTGCGCGTGGCCACGACGGTGGCGAGCACGAGCGGGATGGCCAGGACGTAGTTCTGGCTCATCTCCATGACGATGATCACGGCCGTGATCGGGGCGCGAGAGGCGGCGGCGAACACGGCGGCGGCGCCCACGAGCGCGTAGCCCGCAGCCGGGCCGACGGTGCCCGGCCACAGCATGTGGCCGAGTACGCCAATGACGTCCCCGAGCATCGTGCCTATGTAGAGCGTGGGCGTGAAGATGCCGCCCGAGCCGCCCGAGCCCAGCGTGAGCGAGGTGGCGAGGAACTTGCCGCCCAGGTAGACGGCGACGCGCCCGAGCCCCAGGTGGCCCTCGAACACCTGGGCCATGACGCTGTAGCCCAGGCCTCGCACCGGCGGCAGCGCGGCGATGAGGACGCCCAGGAGGATGGCGCCGAGCGCGGGCTTGATCGCCTCGCTCAGGCGCCAGGCGTTGAACAGGTCCTCCAGGGCGTAGAGAAAGCGCGTGAAGGTCGTGCCCACCACGGCGGCGATCAGGCCCAGGGCGACGAACAGGAGGAGCTCGTAGGGCGAGTGCAGGCCGACCCCGGCCGGCAGGAGGAAGAACGGCTTCGAGCCCAGGAACGGGAGCGCCGTGACGTCGGCCAGGACGGCCGCGAGGCCGGTCGACGCCACCGCCTCCGGCGTGAACTCGCGCAGGATGACCTCCATGGCGAAGATCGCGCCCGCGATCGGCGCGTTGAACGTGGCCGAGATGCCGCCGGCCGCGCCGGCCGCAACGAGCAGTCGGAGGTAGCGCGGCTGCAGCTTGAGCACCTGGCCCAGGGTGGATCCCAGGGCGGAGCCGATCTGGGCGATCGGGCCCTCGCGCCCGACCGAGCCGCCCGAGCCGATGTTGATCGAGGAGGCGAGGGACTTCACGACCGCCACGACCGGCCGGATGCGCCCGCCCCTGAGGGCGACGGCCTCCATCACCTCGGGCACGCCGTGGCCCCGCGCTTCGCGCGCCCACAGGAAGATCATCGGGCCGAACAGGAGCGCGCCCAGCGCAGGGATGACGACGATGTTGAACGGGTAGGCGAAGGCCGTCCAGCGCGCGAAGTCGTGGAAGAACAGCTGCGTGAAGAACTCGATCAGGTGCCGGAAGGCCACCGCGCCGAGGCCGGAGCCGACGCCGACGACAACGACGGGCAGGGCCAGTCGGAAGACCTCGTTGGCAGGCGCGCGCAGGAGCGGGCGGAATCGGGACGGCGTTCGGGTCATGGTCGCCCGCCTCGTTGTGGAGTGGTTTGGAGCAGAACAAGTGGCATGGCTGCAGATGAACACGGGCATACGCCATCCACCCGCATCATAACCGGGCTCAACGTCTATATCCTACCATAAGGATCGGACAAGCCCGGCTCAGGGCGTCGCGGCGCCCTCGATCACGGCGCGCATGAAGACGCCGAGCCCGGCCGCCGGGCGCAGCCCCATGTCCTTCGCGGCGCCTGGGCCCTCGCGCAGGGCGAGGGCAGAGGCGAGGAGCGGCCGCCAGGGCTGGTACGCCGCCTGTCCGAGGCCCCAGCGCAGGGCGTTGGACTTGGAGGTGATGTCGCCCGTGGCGATCGTATAGGCGAGACGCAGCACGCCGGCGGCGCGCCAGACGAGCGCCTCCCCGTCGATGTCCTCCTGTCCCCCCGCCTCCCGCGCCAGCGCGCGCTGGGCCAGGCCGAGCCAGTAGGTCCGAAGGTTCTCCCGGCAGAAGCGGCGAAGGGCGGCCGCGTCGCGTGCCACCGGTGGATGGGCGGCGCCGCGCAGGGCGATGCCGTAGCGCCCGGGGCTCTCCGATACCGCCCAGT
>JAKASY010000588.1 GCA_021817625.1 Bacillota bacterium
GCGCACCGGGCTCGGGTTCTTCGACCACATGCTCACCGCCCTCGGCACCCACGCGGACTGGTCGCTCGCCGTCTCAGCCGAGGGCGACCTCGAGGTGGACGCCCACCACGTGGTCGAGGACACCGGCATCGTCCTTGGGCGGGCCCTGCGCGATGCCCTCGGCGACATGGCGGGCATCGAGCGCTTCGGCGACGCCCTGGTGCCGCTGGACGAGGCGCTCTGCCAGGTCGCGGTCGACCTGTGCGGGCGCCCCTACCTCGCCTGGAGCGGCGACTGGCCGCCGTTTCCCGCCGGCGGCCTCTACCCCGACCTTTGGCCCGAGTTCTTCCGGGGCCTCTGCCGGGGGGCGGGGGCCACGCTTCACGTCCGCCTCATCGCGGCGGCGAACGGCCACCACGCCGCCGAGGCGACGTTCAAGGCCGTAGGGCGCGCGCTCGGCACAGCCACCCGGCGGCGGGAGGGGCGGGGCGAGATCTCCACCAAGGGGCGGATCGACCGATGAGCGAGACGGAGCTTGGGGCGCCCGCGCCGGGCCGGCCCGTGATCGGCCTGGTGCGCTACGGCGCCGGCAACGCCGGCGCCGTGCGCGCCTGCCTTGGCGAGCTCGGCGCGACGGTGCGCGACGTCGCGGACGCCGAGGCGCTGGCGGATCCGGGCCTTGACGGCCTCGTCCTGCCGGGCGTGGGGGCGATGGCGAGCGCCGTCGAGGGCCTGCGCGCGCGCGGCCTGTGGGAGCCCCTGCGTCGGCGCGTCGAAGGCGGCACGCCCCTCCTGGGCGTGTGTCTGGGCATGCAGCTGCTGTTCGGCCCGAGCGAGGAGGGCAGCGCCGGCCTCGGCCTCCTCCAGGGGCGAAGCGCGCGCATCGAGCGCCGACGCGTGCCGCACCTGGGATGGGCGCGTGTCGTGCCACGACCCGGCTCCCGCCTGTTCGCCGCCTGGCGGGCGCCGGCCTACGCCTACTTCGCCCACAGCTACGCGGTCGTCGACCTCGCCGACCGCCACGTGGCGGCGCGTACCGAGCGGGACGAGGACGGGGAGGGCGTGGTGGCGGCGGTGGCGGCGGACCCCGTGTACGGCGTGCAGTTTCACCCGGAGCGCAGCCAGGGCGCGGGCCGCGCCGTGCTCGCCGCGTTCCTCGCGCGGGCCGCGTCGTGATCACCGTCCTGCCCGCGATCGACCTGCGCGGCGGGCGTCAAGTCGGCCTTCTTGCCGGCGACCTGGAGCGCGCGCGCACCTATGGCGATCCGGCCGCCTTCGCCGCCGCACGCGCGGCGGACGGCTACGACGGCCTGCACGTCGTCGACCTGGACGGTGCGGCCGCCGGGCGCCCGCGCCAGCTCGACAGCCTGCGGGCGATCCGCGCCGCGGTGCCGGGGCTGTTCGTGGAGGCCGGCGGCGGCGTGCGCGCGATCGCCGACGCGGAGGCGGTCCGGGCCGCCGGCGCGGACCGTGTGATCGTTGGCACCGCGGTCGTGCGTCCCCTCGCCGAGGGCGTGCGCCCGGCGCTCCTCCGCTCGCTCCTGGCCGCGCTCGGGCCGGAGCGCGTGGCCGTGGCGGTCGACGTCCGGCCCGACGGGCCTCTGCGGCTGGCGCTCGAGGCCTGGCGAGAGAGCGCGCGCGTCGACCTCGCCATCCTGGCGCGGCGCCTGGTGGACGTGGGCGTCCGCCACGTCGTGTATACGGACGTGGGCCGCGACGGCTCGCTCGGCGGCGTGCGCACCGCGGGGGTGCGGGCCCTGGCCTGGGCGCGCTTGAGCGTGACGGCCGGGGGCGGCATCGCGAGCCGGCGCGACCTGTTGCGCCTGGAGGCCGCCGGCGCTCGGGCGGCGGTGGCCGGCCGCGTGTTCCACGCCGGCCGCTTCCGGCCGCCGCCGCGTCTCGCCCCGGCCGGGGTGTCGAAGCCATGAGCGCCCGTCGGCTGGTGCCGTGCCTCGACGTCACCGACGGCGGGGTCGTCAAGGGTGTGCGCTTCGAGGGCCTGCGGGCGGTCGGCGACCCTGTCGAGCTCGCGTCCCGCTACGACCGGGAAGGCGCGGACGAGATCGTGCTCCTGCACGTGAAGGCCACGCTCGAGGGGCGTGGCCCGGCCTTGGCCCTCGTGCGGCGCCTGGCGGACGTGCTGCGCGTGCCCCTCACGGTGGGAGGCGCCGTGCGCTCCACGGACGACGCCTACGCCCTCCTGGACGCCGGCGCCGATCGCGTGGCCGTGAACTCGGCGGCGCTCGCCGACCCCGCCCTGATCGGGCGCCTGGCCTACCGCTACGGCAGCCAGGCGGTGGTGGTGGCGGTCGACTACCTGAGCCGCCCCGCCGCGGGCTACCCTGTGCGCAGCCGCGCCGCCAGCACGGCCACCGCCTGGGGGCTTGAGGGCTGGCTCCGGGAGGCGGGGCTGCGCGGTGCGGGCGAGTTCCTGCTCACCGCGATCGACCGCGACGGCACGGGCAGCGGCTATGACCTCGAGGGGCTCGGGCTGGCGCGCGCCGCGACCGAGCGCCCCGTCATCGCGTCCGGCGGCGCCGGCGCCGCCGACGACGTGGCGCGGCTGTTCGCCCTCGGCCTCGCCGACGCCGCGCTGCTCGCCTCCCGCCTGCATGACGGCCGCCTGCGCCTGTCCGACCTCCGGCGCACCCTGAGCGCGCGGGGGGTGCACGTGCGATGGGACGAATGGACGCGCACGGCGTGACGCCGCTTGTGCCGGCCGTGGCC
>JAKASY010000589.1 GCA_021817625.1 Bacillota bacterium
GAGCTGTTGCATGGCGCGCCCTCCACCCGAGTTGACCGGTCAACCGATCAACTTTTCGCCATATTCCGCGTCCGCGCCGCCGTTCCTGCCGCGTCGGTGAATTCCACCTCGCCCAACCGCACCGCGCCCGGACGCGCCCGCTGACGCTTCCGGGCGGTCGCTGACGGCGCCTGGGCGGCCTGACAGGAAGGAGGAAAGCGTGGGGCGGGCATAAATTCTGGCGCGAGACGCCCGGCCCCTTAGCGTCGTGAGGCGGAACGCGACGGCACGGTCGGCATGGAGGGGACGTGCCTTGCGTCTGGGGGGCAGCGGCGTTGCAGCACAGATCCGCTGCGTACGTGATACGGCCGCTCGATGCCACGACGTGGGACGCCTTCGCCCGCCTGACAGAGAAGCACACAACGGCGTGTGGGGCGGCTGCTGGTGCACTTGGTTCCACCCACACCTGCCCAAGAACGAGAGGGGCGCCGCGCACTACCGGGCCTACAAGGAGCGTCAGGTTCGCGAAGGAAGGGCCCACGCCGCCCTGGTGTTCGATGGGGATGTCGCGGTGGCGTGGTGCCAGTACGGCTCCCCGGACACACTTCGGAACATCTACCACAAAAAGGAGTACGGCGCCGGGCTGACCCAGCTGCCCGACGACCGCATCACCTGCTTCTTCGTGGACAGGGACTATCGGCAAGACGGTGTCGCGGCCGTAGCGCTCCATGGGGCCCTGGATCTGATCGCACAGGCCGGCGGCGGCGTCGTGGAGGCGCATCCCCAGGACACGCCGGGCAAGAGGACCTCGGCCTCCTTCCTCTACAGCGCCACGCGCAGTCTCTTCGAGAGGGCCAGCTTTACCTACGAACGACCCAAGGGAACGAAGAATTGCGTCATGCGCAAGGTGGTCTCACCAGGCTGATCGTGCGCGCGACGGCGGCCCGGCGTGGGCCACGCTTCCCGGACGTTGCACTGTCGACAACATGCCTGCCGCCCGGTGCGCCCACTTCCCATGGTTCGCGCGCGACCCACGTGGGACGAGGCACGCCGCGCCCGACGGCTGAGACAGCGACGCCGCTGCGCCAGCTGCCAACAGAGGCGGTCGTCGCCGCGGAAGTCAGCGCCGCGCCGGACGGCCGGTCGGAGCTCGCCCTCCGTTTGGCGGGAGGCTTCTACACAGCGCGAGCCTTGACGGCGTCCTGGAGCACGAGGCGGCCGAGGAAGATCAGCGCCGGCACGACCAGCACGATGCCGATGGCCAACACGAGCGTGAGCGCCTGGGACATGGCGGCGCCGGTGAAGACGCTCGCGAGCGACACCTGGCTGAGGACCAGCCACGGCAGCTGCCAGGCCGCCATGCCGAGCAGGCCGAGGAGGCTGCCTGCGAGCACGCTCAGGAGCGCGCCGCCAGCGTCGCCAAGTCGCACGCGGTAAAGCCCGGTGCCAAGGCCGACGACGCCGAGGGCGAAGAGCGGCCACTGCCAGCCCGAGCCGGCCGGCTCCGTGGCGATGAGGGCGCCGAGGGCCACGACGAGGAGGATGCCCATCGCCACGAGCCACGGGCGAGCCATGCGCCTGAGGCTGTCCGCCGCCAGGCGCAGACCGGAGGCGCGGGCGTAGTAGGCGAGGAAGAGGGCCGCAAGGGCGAACTCGGAGGCGACCGCGACGGCCATGAAGATGAGCGTGATCGGATTCAGGAGGAGGGCGGCGAGATCGACCCGCACGACGCCACCGACCACGCTGTAGCCCGTCCCGTGCAGGAGCGCGAACAGGGAGACGAATGGCAGCGGCGCGAGCACGCCGGTGACACCGAGGAGCCACGGGAACAGGCGTGGCGCGTGGTGGGGGTTTATGGCGCGCAAGACGAACGCGAGCGAGCGCACGGCGATGGCGCCGAGGCCGACGGCGCCGGGCACGAGCATCACGGTGCCGACCAGCGGGATGGCCTTTGGGAAGTAGCCGACGAAGCCGACCGCGAACAAGATGAAGAAGACGTTCACGACCTCCCAGATCGGTGACGCGTAGCGCTCCACGGTCTGGTAGACGTCGACGCGGCCGCGCACCACCGACCACAGGAGGATGGCGCCGCTGCCAAAGTCGATGGCGGCGGTGATGGCGTACAGGTAGAGCACGCCCATGAGCAGCAGGAAGGCAAGCGTCGGCGTCATCATCCGCGCACCACCTCCGCGTGCAGGTCGCCGGCCGCTGTCGCGGGCACCGGGTCGGCGCCCAGGAGCCGAACGAGGCCATAGACGGTGCCCGCTCCCGCCAGGGCGAGGAGGAGCATGACCACGAGCGCGATCAGCGGCAGCGCCCGGTTCGTCGTGACGGCCCTCGCGACCGTCATCACGCCGTAGAGGATGTACGGCTGGCGCCCGAGCTCGTCCACCATCCAGCCGAACTCGGTGGCGAGGAAGCCGAGGGGCACCGTGACCACCATGAGCCACAGGAGGGCAGCGCTTGCCCGCAGCCTCGGCCAGATGAACGCCACCGCGTCGACGACGAGCATGTACACGCCGAACAGGACCATGAGGTCGAAGAAGACGTGGATCAGGAGTGGCGGCCAGGTGGCGGCGGGGAAGGCGTTGAGGCCGGTCACGGGGTGCGCCGTGTCGGAGAACGCGAGCCAGCTGAGCATGCCCGGCACGGTGAGGCCCCCGACGACGTGCTGGCTCTGCGCGCTCACATAGCCGCCAATCGTGAGGGGGGCATCAGGT
>JAKASY010000590.1:0-1897 GCA_021817625.1 Bacillota bacterium
AGCACGCGACGCGTCGCGCTTGGACGCTCAGTCAGGGGACGACGGAGGTATCTGGAACGCCGTCACGAACCACCGATCGGGCCGCACGAGACTCCGTTTCGCTCTCGTCCCGGGTAGTGCAACGGGTCCTGGCGCGCCCGATCAGGCTGGGGAGGGATACATGGCGTGAGCACCCACTTCATGCTCAACGGCAAGCCGGTCTCCACGGACCAGCCGCCGCTGACCACCATGCTGCTTTACGTCCTGCGGGACGAGTTTCTGGTGAACGGGCCCCGGTTCGGCTGCGGCCTCGGGGAGTGCGGCGCGTGCACCGTGCTGATGGGGGACGTGGCCATTCGTTCGTGCAGCGTTCCGGTCGGCGGCGTCGAGGGTCAGACGATCACGACCCTTGAGGGCCTGGGCACGCCGGAGAGCCCCAGCCCCGTGCAGGCTGCCTTCATCGAGAAGCAGGCTGCCCAGTGCGCGTATTGCATGAACGGGATGATCATGCAGTCGACCGCCCTCCTGCGTGCGAACCCCCACCCGACGCAGGCAGAGGTCGTGGCCGGCCTCGACAACAATCTTTGCCGCTGCGGTAGCCACGTTCGGGTCGTCGAGGCCGTCCTCGCGGCAGCCGCGAAGGGAGGCGTCTAGCCATGGCGGACGCCATCTGGGACGAGCTTCGCGAGCGCGTGACCAGGCAAGATCTGACGCGCGCCCAGTTCCTCAAGGGCGCCGGAGCGCTGATGGTCGGCTTCTCCGTGTCCGGCGCCGTGGTCAGCCTGCTCACCGGCTCGGCCGCGGCGGCGTCCGGCCCCGCCGCGTCGGCCACGCCCTCCGGGCCGCCGCTCCCGAGCGGTGTCAGCACGACGCCGCTGGTGGACGGCTGGATCGTCGTCAACGCCGACGGTTCGGTCGACCTCTTCCAGGGCAAGCGCGAGCTTGGCACCGGCGTTGCCACGGCGATCAGCCAGATCGCGGCCGAGGAGCTCTACCTGCCGGTCTCCATGGTCCACTGGCAGGCGGTCACGACCAGCACATCGCCCAACCAGGGCGGCACCGACGGCAGCACGTCCGTCCAGGTCGGCGGCGTCGCGGTGCGGGTCGCGGCGGCGACCGCCTTCCAGGCCCTGCTCGCCCTAGCCGCGACGCAGCTGAACACGAGCGCCGCCAGCCTCAAGGCGGCGAACGGCACGTTCACCGCGCCAAACGGTCAAAGCGTGTCGTATGGCCAGCTGGTCAGCGGCAAGCAGTTGACCATGCAGGTGAACCCGGCCGTCGCCGTCAAGCCTTGGCAAGAGTACACGGTGGTCGGCACGGACGTGCCGCGCCTTGACTTGCCGAGCAAGTTCACGGGCCAGGCGGGCGGCGTGTTCGATTACCTCGTGAACGTGCGCCTGCCCGGCATGGTGCACGCGCGCTTCATGCGACCGCCGGCGTACGGCGCGACCATCGCCTCCATGGATACGGCACCGGTGAAGGCGATGCCGGGCGTGGTGGACGTCGTCGAACTCGACTACGGGCCGACGCTCCCCGGCTTCAACAGCCAGTGGATCATGCCCGAAGGCCAGTTCGTGGCCGTCCTCGCGGAGACGGAAGGGGAGGCGCTGGCGGCTCTCCAGGTCCTCAAGGCGCACACGAAGTGGACCCAGGCGGAGACGCTGCCGGGCGCCGACACCACCGAGGCCCAGGGCGCCTTCATCGAAAGCCTCACGCCGGTGCACGTCACGGTCGAGGGCGACGCTCTGGGCGACGTGTCGGCGACCCTGGCGGGCGCGGCCAAGACGCTCACCGCCAAGTACGTCACGCCCTGGCAGACCAACGGCCCGATCGGCCCCTCGATCGGCCTCGCGGACGTCACGTCGACAAAGGCGACGAGCTACTCCGTCACGCAGAACCCGTGGGGCAAAGAAACCCA
>JAKASY010000590.1:1907-2695 GCA_021817625.1 Bacillota bacterium
GGCCTCGCTCGGCCTCAAGCCGTCGCAGGTGGACGTCGTGTGCTACGGCGGCAGCGGCCAGTATGGCCGTACGGGCACGGGCGACGTCGACCTCGAGGCGGCTCTGCTCTCGCAGAAGGTCGGCCGCCCCGTGCGCGTCCAGTGGATGCGCTCCGAGGAATTCCAGTGGGGGCCCGTGCGCACGCCGATGACCTTCAACATGCGGGGCGGCGTCGACGCGAGCGGCAACCTGCTCGCCTGGGAGTCCAACATCTACTCGGACAGCCACGTCAACACCGGCTTCGGCTTCATGTTCGGCGCGACCTACGGCGGCGCCGTTCTGCCGCTGTACAACGTCAAGGCCCGCAAGGCCACGGTGAACTACGTGAAGACGCCCCTTCGCATCACCAACATGCGCACGCTGGGCGCGTACCAGACCGTGTTCGCGCACGAGGCATTCATCGACGAGCTCGCCTACCTGGCCGGCGTCGATCCGGTGCAGTTCCGCCTGCAGAACCTCAGCGACATGCGGGCGCAGGACGTCATCGAGGCAGCCGCCGACAAGATGGGCTACGTCGCGCACACCCAGCCGCGGGCAAACGGAACGGGCTATGGCGTCGCGCTCGTTGTGGACAACCGTGCCCACACGTACGTCTGCCACATGGCCGAGGTCCACGTGGACCGCTCCACGGGCCAGGTCAGCGTGAGCCGCGTCTCGGTGGCCCATGACTGCGGACTCATGGTGAACCCGAACGGCGTGCTCAACCAGGTGCAGGGCGGCACGGTGCTGTCCCTGTCCTGGGCGCTAC
>JAKASY010000591.1 GCA_021817625.1 Bacillota bacterium
TCTTGTTGCTTGGTCGTTCCGTACGGTCTTACGTTTGCGTCCGGTGCCCGACACGCGGGGGCCGCGAGCACCTTAGACACCAACTCGCGGGCCCGCCGGGCGCGTCTCTCAGTTCGGTTGTTGCACCAACACAAAAACCCCGGAGCTACTGCCTCCGGGGGGTACAAACCAAAACCCGCGGTGCCACGCGGTTTTCTGGAGCTGGTGCCCGGACTCGAACCGGGGACCTGCTCATTACGAGTGAGCCGCTCTACCAGCTGAGCTACACCAGCAAAATGGAGCGGGAGACGGGACTCGAACCCGCGACCCTCTGCTTGGGAAGCAGATGTTCTACCACTGAACTACTCCCGCGCGCACGTCAGGATACCACGCGGCCGTAGGCCTCGCAAGGCGCGACCGGATCACGGTACCCCTGCTCGAGCGCCGATGGCGCAGCCTCGCGACGCCGACGAGCGCGCGCCGAAAGTGGGCAAGCGTCACCGGGGCTGGCGCGTCAGAGTCGCTGCCAGTTCACGGCTACGCCAGCAACAGGTCGGCGAACACGAATCCCTCGCGCTGCACAACCTCCCCGACCTGCACCGCCAGCGGAGCGCTGAAGATGGGGCCGTCGTACACGAAGGTGTGGAACTCGCCGTTCTCGCCACATGGGTCAACGCCGTCCGGCAGCCGGGCTAGAAGCGCATGGTCGAATTCCTGTCCGGCGACGGACGGGTCGACCCGGCGTGGGTCCACGGCGCAGACACGCGCGCGAAAGCCCAGGTCGATGAACTGGCGCGCGAGCGCCGACGTGTCCCGCCCCCAAAGGGGAAAGCGCGCCTCGGCGCCAATCCGCGCCAGCTGCCGCTCGCGGTAGGCTCGGATGTCGGCAAGGAAAAGGTCCCCGAACACAAACCCGTCCGCTCCCGCCCCCAGCAGCGATGACACCTCGCGTCCCATGCGCTCTTCGTATTCGGCGTTGGAGCACGGTGCTGGAATCGCCACCTTGCGCAGCGCCGCGCCCGCGGCTGCCGCCTGCGCCTCCAGGAGGTCCGTCCGCACGCCGTGCATGCTGACACGCGCATAGGGCTCCGTGACCGTGGTGAGAAGCGTTGGGACCTCCCACCCGTCGCGCCGGCACTGCCAGAGCGCAAGGGCACTGTCCTTGCCCCCGCTCCACGACAGGACACCGCGTCGAAGCGGCGTCTCCGGGCCAGATCCGCTCATGGCCCTACGACAGCTCCACGACGTCGGCGCGATCGCGGCCTGCGGAGACGGCCGTAACCGGCGCGCGCGTTGCCGTCTCGATCCGCTCCAGGTAGCGGCGCAGGGCCGGCGGCAGGTCGGCGGGGCGCTCCACGCGCTCGGGCAGCGTCCAGCCGTCCAGGTACTCCAACTCCGGCTCGGCGTCGAACAGGTCCTCCGTTGCGGCGGGGACGTCGGTCACACGCTTGCCGCCGATCCGGTAGGCAACCACAACCGGGACCTGTGGCAACCCGGCAAGCACGTCGACCGCGTTCACGGCGACGGCCGTGAGCCCGTTCACGCGGGCGGCGTAGCGCAGCATGACCAGGTCGACCCACCCCACGCGCCGGGGCCGGCCCGTCGTGGTCCCGAACTCCTGCCCGGCCTCGCGGATGCGGTCCGCGTCTGCGCCGCCGAGTTCGCCCGGGAACGGCCCCTCGCCGACCCGCGAGGTGTAGGCCTTCATCACGCCCATCACGTGCTGAATCCGCGTCGGGCCGACCCCCGCGCCGACGGTCACGCCTCCCGCCACCGGGTGGCTGCTCGTCACGTACGGGTACGTGCCGAGGTCGACGTCGAGGAACGTGCCCTGAGCGCCCTCGAACAGCACGTTCTCCTCGGCGTCGAGGGCGTCGTTGACCAGGGCGGACGTGTCGGTCACATACGGCCGCAGGCGCTCGCCCGCCACCACCAGGGCGTCCGAGATGTCGCCGGCGTTGACGCTCGGAAGGCCGTAAGACGCCAGGAGGCGATTCTTCGACCCGACCACGTCGTCGAGCCGACGCCGCAGGCGGTCGGGCGCCATGAGGTCCGACACGCGGACACCGTGGCGGGCCATCTTGTCCGCGTACGCGGGACCGATGCCCCGCCGAGTGGTGCCGATCCGGCGCTCGCCCTCGCGATCCTCCATGACGCCGTCGAGCGTCGCGTGGTAGGGCAGCACGAGATGGGCGCGGTCCGAGATGGCGAGGCGCGAGATGTCCACGCCGCGCTCGCTCAGCCCGGCCATCTCCGCCACGAGGGCCGGCGCGTCGAGCACCACGCCGTTGCCGATCACGCAGCGGCAGCCCTGGAACACGCCGGACGGCACCTGGTGCAGCGCGAACCTCTCGCCCTTGATCACGACGGTGTGCCCGGCGTTGGCGCCGCCCTGGCTTCGAACGACGACGTCGGCCTGGGCGGCCAGGTAGTCGGTCATCTTCCCCTTGCCCTCGTCGCCGAACTGCAGACCCACGACCACGGTGGCCGGCATGACGATCCCTCCCGCGCAGGCTGAACCCCGGACAAACCCTCGTGGGGCCCTGCCGCGTGCGCAACCATTGTAGCCGAACATAGACACGGGGCGGTCCACCATCGTTCATGCGCCAGGGCCACCGCAAGGTAGCGGCGCGGCGACGGGGGTCAGCGAGTGATGGGCGGCGCCATGGCGCTGTCGGTCGGCCTTGGATGGAATCTTGGGGCAGAGCGTCAG
>JAKASY010000592.1 GCA_021817625.1 Bacillota bacterium
CTCCGCCTCTCTGGATAACGGGTCGAGATCCTATGCAGTTGTGATCGCAAGGGTAGCAAGGGCGCCCCGACGCTGTCAACGGGCTCGCCACGGCCGAGGCCGCATCGCGGCCCTACCGCCGGCGCTGTCCCGGCGGGACGCAAGCGCGGGCGCGGCCGCGAACTCTTTGGCTAGGCGAGGCGCCGGCGGCCGACCGGGCCACGGCAGGGGAGGCGAGGGCATGCGGCGCGCGGTCGGCGCTCCCGGCGGCGGTGCGAGCCGTTCTCGCGGCCTGGCCGCGGTCGCGCTCTGCCTTCTGGCCCTGGGGCCGGGCGCGGCCCCGTCTCGGGCCGCGCGACGGGGTTCGGCGGTGGCGGCCCCGGCCTCGACCGCCCCGAGGACCATGACGGCCGCCGCCCTGGCGCAAGCCTCGGCCGACGCCTACATGCCCCTCGCGCGCGCCCCCGCCGCGCAGACCGCAACGGCGTTTGGCGGTGCCCTGGCCGGCGCCTACGCCGTGTCGTACGAGGACGCGTTCGAGAGCCCGACCCTGCCGGCGGTCGTGGACGACCATGGCGACGCCTGGCTCGTGGCGGCGGGCGCGGGCGCGGGCAAGGCGCAGCGCCTCGAACAGGTCTCGCCCGCCGGCGCCGTCCTGTGGTCCACCCCGCTCCCGGCCACCGTGGGTCTTGTGGCGGGCAACGGCGACGTGCTCGTTCTCGAGGGCGGCGACGGCCGCTACGCCCTCTTCGATGTCGCGACCCGCACGACCACGACCATCAGCCCGCCCTACCTGCAACCGGCGCAGGATGGCACGCTCAACATCAAGACGACGGTCGGCGTGGTGGGCAGCGTGGTCGTGCTCGCGACCTCGCAGTACACCGCCAACGGCGAGGGCGTCGCCACGCAGGCAGGCGTCGTCCAGGTGTACCGCGCGGACGGCGCCCTGCTCCGGGCGTTCAGCCTGCCGCACAGGCGCATCGCCGCCCAGCCCGGCTACCCCAACGACTCGTGCCGCATCGCCAGCCTCGGCCCTGTCGCCTACCTGGCGTGGAACGACCTGCCGTCCGGCAGCCAGGCGGGCGTGTACGAGATCACGGCCGCCGGCCAGGTCTTCGGGAGCTTCGCCGTAGCGGCCGCGTTCAGCGCCGGCACGGCCAGCCAGATCGCTGCCGTACCCGGCGGCCGGCTCCTTGTGCGCAATGCCCAGACGGGCTGGGCGGAGCTCGTGGCGGTCGCGCCGCGCGGCCTTCGCACGCTGTGGCGGCGGCGCCTTGCGGGGGGCGCGATGCTCTTCGCCGGCCGGGTCGTGCTAACCGCGGGCGCAGCCCTCCGCCTCTATCGGCTCGACACGGGGGCCCTGGCCGCGAGGTCGGCCGCCGGGCCGGGCTACGTGCTCCAACCCGTGGTGGCGGGTCCGTTCGGCGTGGTGGCGGAGGCCAAGTCGCCGACCCGGCCGCCCGCGCTTCTCCTCATCGATCCAGCCGGCGCGGTCGCCTGGCGCGTGGCCCTGCGGAGCGGGCGGATGTTCCCGCTGGCGACGACGGTTGGCGGCGATCCCGCCATCTATCTCGGACCGAACCTGCCCGTCCTGGTCTGGCGGTAGCGGCGGCGGCCTGCGGCCGGGCGCCGCGCCTTGGGCACAGCCGTCTTTGCGCGCGCGCCCGTCAGGCGCCGCGGGCCGGCACGACATCGGGCCCGACGGCCTCCCCCTTGGCGCGCGAACGCTTGATCATGCGCATGGCGGCCACCAGGCTCCGGTCGGCCACGGCCTCCTCGGATCCCTCGTCCGCGCCCGCGAGCCACGCGGCGCAGGCCTCCGCGATCGGGTCCTCGCGCCAGGGCACGCGCCGGAGCGAGGACGCGGACGCCGCCACCGTCAGGGCGGCGCGGTCCGGTTCGACGCGCACAAGGCCCTCGCTTCCGGTCACCTCGATCACGAGATCGCGCCCCTCGCCCAGGGCCTTGGGCAGGACCGTGGCGGCCTCCAGCGTGAGCACCGCGCCCGAGGCGAAGCGACCGACCGCCTGCAGCGCCTCGATGCGGCCGTCGCCGCTCCGCTCGCCCTCGGCGAAGACGCGCTCGAGCGGCCCCGGGACAAAGGCGAGGGCGGCGTCGAGGAGGTCGCTGGTCTCCTGCTCGAACGACGCGCCGGCGCCGCCGGCCGGCAGGTGGAGCGAGGCATACACGGCCAGGACGTCGCCCACGCCGCCCGCCCGGACCTCGTCCAGGGCGGCGGCGACGGCGAGGCCGCGGCGCAGGGCACGCACGCTCCAGAGGCGGGCGCCCGTTCGCCGCCGCGCGGCCTGGATGCGGTCGTACACCTGGGGCAGGTCGGCCAGGGGGGCATCGACCAGCAGGTGCCTTGCGGCCTCGAACACCGCCTCGGACACGACCTCCCGCTCGTGCCAGTGGAGAGCCGGCGCAAGGTCGAGGGCGACGGCGTCGACCCCCTCCAGCATGTCCTGCCAGCTCGCCGCGACCGGCACCGAGGCCCCGAGAACCCAGTCCGGCGGGGGCGTTCCCGCCTTGACCGGCGACCAGGCGACGATGGCGGCGACGTCCGCCGCCCCGGCCGCGACCGCCGCCGCCAGGCGGGCACCCAGGCGGCCCGCGCCCACGACGCCGATGCGCATGGTCACTTCCCCTCCCCCCCAGGTGTGAGATCCACCGGTCGGCCGGTGCGCGCGGCCTCGGCCGCCGCGAG
>JAKASY010000008.1 GCA_021817625.1 Bacillota bacterium
TCCGATCTGGGGGCGCGCCTGGGCGAGCTCTCCGCGGTGCGGGAGACGGCCCTGCCCGCCGCCCTGTTCACGCCCCTCCCCTCCTTGCCACCGGAGGCCGAGACCGTCTTCGGGCCTGACATCGACGCTGGCCGGACGCTCCACGTCGTCGTGCCGGAGGCCGCCGACTGGCCTGGCGCCGGCGCCTGGGCCGACCTGCTGGCGTCCGCCCCGGGCACGCGGCGCGGGTCCGAGGACGACCCCCTGTACCTGTTCGCTACGTCCGGCACGACGCACAGCCCCAAGATGGTGGTGCATAGCCAGGACGAGATCGCCTGGCGTGCCGCCGGCGCGGCGCGGGCGCTCGGCCTCGGGCCCGGCGACGTGATGCTGTGCGTCCTGCCCCTGACCGGCGTGTTCGGCCACACGGCCCTGTGGGCCGCCGTGGCGGCCGGCACGCCGGTTGCGCTCGAGGCCTCCTTCGAAGCGCACCACTGCGCCCGGGCGATCGAGCGCGAGGGCGTCACCTGCCTGTTCGGCTCCGACGTATTGCTGCGTCGGCTTTTGGCCCTGCCCGACGCGGACCGCCGCCTCGCGTCGCTGCGGTGGGCGGGCTTCGCGGCCTTCGGCGGCCCCGCGCGCGACCTGGTGGAGGAGGCCATGGCGCGCCTTTCCCTGCCCGTCTTCCAGGTGTACGGATCGTCGGAGGCGCAGGCGCTCACCGCCGTGCGGGCGCCCGGCGACCCGCCGGCGCTGCGCGCGCTCGCCGGCGGCGGCTTGGTGGATCCGGACATGGAGGCGCGCGTGGTCGACCCCCAGACGCTTGCCCCACTGCCCACGGGCAGAGCGGGCGAGCTCGAGCTGCGCGGGCGCTCCCTGTTCCGCGCCTACCTGGGCAATGCGGCGGCGACGGCGGCGGCGTGGCACGACGGCTTCTACCGCACCGGCGACCTGGCGCGGCTGGACCAGGCGGGGCAGCTGACGTTCGAGAGCCGCCTGGCGGACAGCCTGCGGCTAGGCGGGTATCTCGTCGACCCCGCCGAAATTGAAGAGGTGCTGTGCCAGCACCCTGCGGTCGCCCAGGCCCAGGTGGTGTCCGGCGCCCAGCCGGGCGAGCGGGACGTGGCGGTCGCCTTCGTACGCGCCCGCGACAACGCGGCCGTGGCCAACGACGACCTCCGTGCATGGTGCGAGGCACGGCTTGCCCGCCACAAGGTGCCCCGACGCTTCGTCCCGCTCGACGCCTTCCCCGTCGCGCACGGCCCGAACGGCGACAAGGTGCAGCGCCACGTGCTGCGCGCTTGGGCGCGGTCGGGCAACCCCGACAGCCGCGGCGTATAAACCAAGGCCCCTAGGAGGCGCGCGATGCCGCCGACTGCGCCCCTTCCGTCCCTGCCCCTGAGCGGCGTGCGCGTCCTCGACCTGACGCGCAACGTGGCGGGCCCCTACGCCACCATGATCCTCGCGGAGCTCGGCGCCGACGTGGTCAAGGTGGAGCGGCCCGGCGAGGGTGACGACACCCGCCGCTGGGGGCCGCCCTTCTGGCAGGGTGAGAGCGCCATGTTCCTGGCGCTCAACCGAAACAAGCGGTCCGTCACCCTCGACCTGCGCAGCGACGGCGAGCGCCCCGGCTCGAGGCCCTCGTGCGCGAGGCCGACGTCCTGGTCGAGAGCTTTCGCCCCGGCTACCTCGAGGGGCTCGGTCTCGGCCCGGCGTGGGCGGAAGGCCTGCGCCCCGGCCTCGTGTACTGCTCGATCAGCGGCTACGGGGCGGCCGGTCCGCTGGCCGGGCGGCCGGCGTACGACCCGCTCATGCAGGCGTTCTCGGGCCAGATGTCGATCACCGGCGAGCCCGGCGGGGGACCGGTGCGCATGGCCGTGGCCCTGAACGACATGGGCACCGGCATGTGGGCCGCGCTCGGCGTGCTCGCCGCCCTCTTCGAGCGCGGGCGTCGCGACGCGGGAGAGGCCGGGCGCCACGTGGAGGTGTCGCTTCTCGAGACGGCCCTGTCCTTCATGAGCTACCATCTGGCCGGCGCCTGGGCCGGCGCCGGCCAGCCCGCCCGCATGGGCACGCGCACGTACATGATCGCCCCGTACGAGGCGTTCGCGAGCCGCGACGGCCACGTGATGATCTGCGCCGGAAACGACAAGCTCTTCCGCGCCCTGTGCGGCGCCCTTGGCATGAGCGCGCTCGCCGGCGCGCCGGAGTACGCAGACAATCCTTCGCGCGTGCGCCATCGCGACGCCCTGCACGAGGCGCTCGAGGCGCGCACCCGGGCCTACCCGGCCGCGGACCTCGTGCGCCGCCTGGAGGAGGCCGGCGTGCCCGCGAGCCAGATCCGCACGCTCGCGCAGGTGGCCGACGACCCGCAGGCGGTCGCGCTCGGCATGTACCAGGAGATCGACCACCCGACGGTCGGCGTCTTGCGCTCGGTCGCCCTGCCCCTGACGCTTGACGGGGAGCGGCCCCCGCTGCGCCGGGCGCCACCCCTCCTGGGCGAGCACGACGAGGCGCCCGACCCGGGCCGCGCCCCCTGAGGAGGATGATCACGACGATGCCGTACTACTACGAGGATCTGTCCCTGGGCCAGGAGTTCACCGGCCCGCGCCGCACGATTACCGAGGCCGACATCGTCTCCTTCGCCCAGCTGTCGGGCGACTGGAACCCGCTGCACACCGACGCCGTGTTCGCCGCCGAGGGGCGCTTCGGCCAGCGCATCGCCCACGGCGTCCTGACGCTCGCCGCCGTCACCGGCCTCATGGACCGCGCCGCCCTGTTCGACGGCAGCGCCGTCGCCATGCTGGGCATCGACTGGCACTTCCTGCGCCCGGTGTTCATCGGCGACACCATCGGCTTCCGCATGCGCGTCGAAGCCCTGCGCCTCACCTCCGACGGGCGCTACGGCGTGGTGGAGCGGCGCCTCGAGGTGACGAACCAGCGCGGCGAGATCGTGCAGGAGGGGAGCATTCCGCTCCTCGTGGCGCGCCGCCCCCAAAGCGGCTAACGTGCCACCCGCCGGCCCGCCGCGCCAGGCGGCGATGCTGATCATCGCCCGGCCCGACGGGCACCTCCTCCTGCACCATCGGGACGACCGGCCCGGCGTCGTGCACCCCGGGTGCTGGGCGGGCTTCGGCGGCGCCCTCGAGCGCGGCGAGAGCGCGCTCGACGCCGTCCGGCGCGAGGTTTTCGAAGAGACGGGGCTCGACGTGCGCGATCCGCTCTTCCTGTGCCACGAGGTCGACGCGGAGGGCCAGGGCGACCGCGTCACGCTGTTCTACGTCGTGGGCCCGTACGAGCCGGCGGACGTCGTCCTCACCGAGGGGCAGGGGGTGGCACTCGTCGGGCGCGACGAGGTGGCCCTTCTGCCGCTCACCCCGTTCGTGCGCCGGGCGATCGAGCGCTGCCTGCCGGCCCGCCTCTCCATCCTTAAAGCGCGTGGTGACGGTTGAGCGGCCGGGTTGCAGCCCAGGCCTGCCCTGGCGCCGCGCCCGCGCCAGCGGACGGGCGCCAAGCGGTCCGCGGCGCAAGGGCGGCGCTTTGCGTGGCCACGACCGACGGCTCAGCTGTCGCCCGCGAACGGGCCGCGCGCAAGGGCCCGCCATGACAGCGCGCATGTCCGTGAGCCCGCGGAAGACCGGTCCACGTGCCGTTTCGGGCCGCTGCATCTGCCTCGGTCAGTCACGCGCGCGGCCCATGCCCTGAAGATGCGTAAGCGGCCCATAGCGGCCCACGATGCGGTCGAACTCCGCGGCGTCGTAGAAGGGCAGCTCGCCCTCGCCGAACGCCCGCGCAACCTCGAGGGCGTAGCGGGCGGCAAGTTCCACGTCCGCCGGGTGGCTTGCGCCCGTCTGGCAGCCGGCGACCGTCGTCTCGGCGGTGATCGCGACACCGACGACGGGAGCGCAGGTGGCGGTCGCGGGCTGCATGAGGCTGTTGATGTGGTCGATGCCAGTGCCGTAGGGAAGGATGTCCTGGGTGGTGATCGGCAGGACGTGTGCCCGTATGCCGCAGACCGCCTCGTAGGCGTCGACGAGCCGGGAGGCCACCTTAAGGACCCACCCCTCCTTGACGGTGGGCGTGATCGCGATCCCGCGGTGGTTGAGGATGCGGTTTCCCTTGGTGGTGTCGATCGACAAGATGGCTTCCATCTCCGGCCGAACGTCCCATTCGTTCTTCGTCGCCATGTCCACGGGCGAGCCCATGAAGGGCACCGGGTCGTGCGGCACGACCGGCGCGCGCGGGCAGACGTGGGTGGACACGATGACGTCGCCGGCGAGGCGGTCGCCGGCCTCAGCCATGCGGGCCGCCTCGAGCGCCACCGACAGGGCGGCGGCGGCGCCGTCGCCGTCGGACACCAGGCCAACGCGCGACGGGCGCGCGCCCACGCCACCCAGGCGGCCGATCACGCCGAGCGTCGGCGCATCGCCGCCCGCAAGACGCCCGCGCGCTCCGCCGACCGTCACGCGCACAAGATCGGTCGTGGCGCCGTTCTCGCCGACGGTCCGACTCTCCCACCGGACCGCGTCGGACTCCAGGCCCGAGAACAGCGCGCGCACCGTCCGCGCGCCCGCGTCCGGCCGCGACAGGGCACGCATCACCGCGATCGTCGTGTCCAGCATGCAGAGCCCCCTTCCTCACCGGCATCGCGCCGCCCTTCAGCGCAGCATCAGGCCAGCCAGGCGCCCGACCACTTGGCGCGCCAAGAACGCCCGGAGCCCACTCGCGCCCTCGACAACGGCCTTGGTCTGCCGGTCGTACCCCATGCAGTCGAGCACCACCGCGTCGGCGCCGCGTATGGCGCGCGCGGCGCGCGCGGCCGCCGCCTCGCGCTCCACATACGGCGACGCCGCCCACACGCCGACGACATCCACGCCGCGGCCACGCCACTTGGACCGCACCGACGCCACCTGTGCGGGATCGGGGCACAGCGCGGCCAAGCGCAGGGCGGAGGCCACGCCGGCGACGCCCGCAGTCATGAGCGGCCCGGATAGGAGGAGAGGCCGCCGGTGGCGGAGCGGTGGAAAGTCGCCCGTGCACACGACGAGCGTGACGTCCGCGCCCGCCGCTTCCACCCTCGCCACGGCGGCTTGGAGGCTGGGGAACACCGCCTCCTCGCGCACCCTGACCGCACGCCCGTCGCGCAGGCGCGTGACGAGCACCGGATCCCCCTGCCCCGGGGCGAGGGCAGCGATCTCGTCGTCACGCAGGTCGTCCAGCGCGCCTGCCTGCACGACGGCGGCCGATGCGCCGAGCTCTGCCGCGATGTCGTCGACGATGTCGTCCCGCGGCGCCTGCCCGATGGTCACCACGCCCAGCGTAGGCACGCCGATCACCTCCCTCGGACAGGTCGCGCACCGGAGGCGGTCTCCGGCGAGGGGGCGCGACGTGGGAGAAGATCGCCCTCGATCGGCCGGAAGTCCACATCGTAGCCGAACGCCCTGGGACCGACGACGGCGAGCGCCTGCGGCGTCTTCATCTCCCTGGCCGCCGGCAGGCCGACCACGTGCAGGCGAAGGCCGTAGCGCACAGTCTCCGAGCCCAGGGCGCGCCCCGACTCCTGCTCGACCAGGACTAGCAGGTCGGGCACGGTCAGGAGCACGCCGTCGGGCCCCTCTCCCGCACGGCGGGCGATCAGGTACTCGTTCTGGAAGTCCACGGTGAGCCGCTCACCCCGGTAGCCGCCGAGACCCTCGATCGTGATCACGCCACGGGCGAACCCGGCGGCGGTGCGCCGCTCCACGTCGACGATCTTGCCCTCGAACAGGCGGCGCATCGCCGGTACGACCCGGGCGATGCCGTCCACGATGGCGCGATGCGCCCGGCGGGCGTCGGCCATGGCGCGGCCGATGGCCTCCGCGAGCGAGAGCGTGCCGGCGATGCCGTGCTCGCGCACCTGCCGGCCGGTCAGAACCCCGAGAACGAGACCGGCGCCGCCGCCCATCGCCCACGTGAGGGCGCGCGCGTAGCGCTCCGCCGTAAACGCGTCGGGCAGGTCGTAGAGCACCGCCGTCACCCGCTTCGCGTCCTCCAGGAGGAGCGGGCGCGGCAACAGGCCCTCGATCATGTACGTGTTCATCTGCAGCTCCGGAAAGGCGCGGCCCATGGGATCGGCATCCACGACGGGCAGGTCCGCCTCGGCCGCGCCGATGAGCGGCGTGAGGGCGTTGCCGCCGCCAATCTCGCCGATCGCCAGGAACGCAGGCGGCGTACCGGTGACGCGTCCCGCCGACTCGACGAGATGACCCATCCTCCCGGCCGTCGGCAGGCGCTCGACGCCCACGGTGGGCGCGCCCATGCCGGCCAGGATCGGCCCCGTGGCCTCGTCGTCCAGCTCGGACGGGTCGACCACCCGCACGCGAGCGCCGAGGCGCAGGAGCCGGCGCAGGACGAGCGTGGACTGGAAGGGGTTGCCGCCGCCGCCCGCGCCGAGCACCGCCGCGCCCTCCGCGATGCGATCGACGGCGTCCAGCGTGATCTCGCGCATGGCCCGCCTCCTCTCTGACAGTGCCGACAGTGCCGGGTGCGCGCCGGTCAGGACGGCTGCGCGAGCACGTGACCCGCGAGGTCACCCACCGCCCGCATGCGCACGCGAACCTGGTGGCCGGGCATATAGGCGAGCGGCGTCTGGTCCACCTCCACGACCTCGGTGTGCTCGGGGTCGGCACCCGCCTCGTGCGCGCGGGCCAGCACCTCGCGCTCCAGCGCGGCCAGCCGGTCGGCGCGGTGGGCCGGCTCGAGGTCGACGACGCGGTCGACCTCGGCGCCGACCTGCGCCAAGGCGGCGCCGATCGCGTTGGCCACCTGGTGGTTGGGCGGCCGCACCACCTCGCCCACCCCATCCAGCCGGTCGGGCAGGATGGGGCTGCCGCCGCCCACGAGCACCGCGGTCACGTCGCCGGCCTGGGTCTTCATGCGATCGATCGCCTCGGCGACCATGCGCGCCGCCTCGGCCACGACGCGCTCGCCCCAGGCACGGTCGCGCGCCGCCGGGAGCGGCCGGTCGCCCAGGACGAGGCGGCCGGCCGCGGCGGCGGCGTCGCTCAGCGTCACCTGGTCGCCGCCGAACACGAGCGCCTCGCTGGTCAGGGCGTAGCCCACGCTGTCCGGCCCGATTCGCAGCTCGCCTCCGTCCTCACGCACGCGGCTGCCGCCGCCCAGGCCCATGGAGTAGACGTCGGGCATGGGGAAGTTCGTGATCACGCCGGCAAGCGAGACCTGCAGTGTCGCGGGACGGGGGAAGCCGCTCACGAGAACGCCGACGTCCGTGGTCGTGCCGCCCACGTCGACGACGACGCAGTCCCGCATGCCCGTGATCGCGGCGGCGCCGCGCATCGAGTTGGTCGGGCCGCTTCCGACCGTGCGCACCGGGTAGCGCTTGGCCAGCTCGGAGGCCATGAGCGTGCCGTCGTTCTGGGTGAGGAAGACGGGCGCCGTCACCCCGCGGCTGCGCAGCGCCCCTACGAAGCCGTCCACGACGCGCGCCGCCACCTCGCCCAGGGCGGCGTTGAGGATGCAGGCGTTCTCCCGCATGAGAAGGCCCAGGCTGCCGATGTCGCTGCCGAGCGAGATGCGCGCGTCGGGGATCACCTCGCGCACGATGGCGGCCGCGCTCTTCTCCTGGCTGTCGTCCATGGGCGCGAAGACACCGGTGATCGCCACGTCGCGGATGCCCTCCGCCTGGAAGGCGCGCGCGGCATCGAGGATCTCTGCGCGATCCAGAGGGGACACCGGGACGCCGATCACCTCGAAGCCGCCGTGGACCTCGCGCACGACGGGGTCGAGGGCGTCTCGCAGCGTCTCGGGCCAGTCCTCAAGCGGCGGGATGGCGGTGCCGACGGGCAGCGCAAGGCGAATGACTCCGACGCGCGAAAGACCCCTGCGCTGCACGATGGCGTTGGCGAACTGCGTCGTGCCCAGCATGACCGCCTCGATGCGCTCGCGCTCCTTGCCCACCTGCTCGAGCAGCGCCGACATGGCGTCCTCGATGCCCGTGCGCACGTCCTCCGTCGTGGCCCGCTTCGCCCAGGCGACCACCGTGCGACCGTCCATGAGCACGGCGTCCGTGTTCGTGCCGCCGACGTCTAGCCCGACTCTCACGTTCGAACTCCTCCTTGGCTGCGACTGGTGGTGGTCCTGATCCGGCGCGACAGGCCGCGCCGTGCGACGGCCGCGACCTCCGGGCGGCGCCGGCCCGCGGCCGCCCTCACGACACGGCGCGCGCGCTACGGTCGAGAAGGTCGCCAGGCAGGGGCTGAAAGTCGACGTCGTAGCCGAAGGCGCGTGGGCCGACGACCTCGAGGGCGCGCGCCGTCTTGACCTCGCACGCCGCGGGAAGGCCCAGGACGTCGACGCGCAGGCCGTAGCGCACCGCCTCCGAGCCGATCGCCCGGCCGGTCTCCTGCTCCACCAGCACCAGGAGGTCCGGCACGGTGAGCGCAACCGACACGTCGTCCCCATGCCGGCGCCTGGCGATCAGGTACTCGTTTTGGAAGTCGACCTCCAGGCGTTCGCCGGCCGAGGCGCCCAGCCCCGCCAAGGCGATCGTGCCGCGCGCGAAGCCCGCGACCGTGCGCCGCGCGACGTCAACGATCTTGCCCTTAAAGAGATGGCGACCGCCCGGCACGACGTCGAAGATCGCCTCCACCGCAGCGCGCTTGCGCCGCCTCGCCCCGTCCATGGCGCGGCCGATGGCCTCGGCCAGGCTGAGCGTGCCGGCGATGCCCAGGCGGCGAACGTCCGCGCCCGTGACCATGCCCATGGCCAGGCCGGCGGAGCCGCCCATGGCCCAGGTCAGCGCCCGCGCGTATCGCTCCGCGGTCACCGGGTCGGGCACGTTGAGAAGCGACGCCACGACGCCCTTGCCGTCGCTGAGCAGGAGCGGCGCGGGCCGGATGCCGCCGATGCTGTAGGCGTCCATCTGCAGCTCGGGAAAGGCGCGCCCCATGGGATCGGCATCGACGACGGGCAGGCCGCACTCCGCGCCCGCGACGAGCGGCGTGATGGCGTTGCCGCCGCCGATCTCGCCGATCGCCACGAAGTCCACGCGGCCGGCGGCGGCGCGCACGCCCTCGATGAGCGCGCGCCAGCGTCCCGACGTCGCCAGGCGCTCCATGCCGACGGTGGGCGCGCCCATGCCCCCCACCACCGGTCCCAGGGCGTCGTCCGCAACCTCCGCTGCGTGAAGGACCGTCACCCGCGCCCCGAGGCGCATGTGACGCCGCAGCGCGAGCGTCCCGTGGTAGGCGCTGCCGCCGCCACCGGCGCCGAGGACCGTAGCGCCCTCGGCGATCCACGGGATCTCCTCCATGCCAAGCTCCCTCACGCGACCGCCCTCCTCCGCGCCCGCCTGCGACGGCTGCCGTCCGGTCGCCCTCGGGGAAGGGGACGGCCGACGCGTGGCCGGCGCCTCGAATCGCGCCGGGCCGCGCTGCGGCCAGGCGCGCGGCGCAGCCGGCCGATCGGTGCGGCCCGCGCGGCGGGCGCGAAGGGAGTGGCGGGCGCGGCGCCCGGGCGCCGGACGACCCTCACTCCGCCACCGCCTCGGGCTCCGCCTCGCCCGCGCCCCCCGCCCGGTGGCGAGCGCGCGGGTCCATGAAGTCCCTGAGGCCGTCGCCGGCGACGTTGAACGCGAACACCACGGACATGATGGCGAGGCCCGGGAACAGGGACGTCCACCACTGGCCCGACACCAGGTACTGGCTTCCGTCGGAGACCATGCTCCCCCACTCCGGCGTGGGCGGCTGCACGCCCAGGCCCAGGAAGCTGAGGCTGGCGCCCGTCAGCACCGCGAAGCCGAGGTTCAGGGTGGCCACCACGAGCACGGGCGCGAACATGTTTGGCAGGAGATGGCGGCGCACCAGGCGCCAGAAGCCGGAGCCGGCCGCGCGGGCGCTCTCCACGTAGAGGAGGTTTTTGATCGCCGCCGTCTGCGCCTGCGCCTGGCGCGCGAACACCGGGATGGTGACGAGGGTGATGGCCATCACCTCGCCGGTCAGGCCCGGGCCGATGGCGGCGCCGATCGCCAGGGCGAGGACGAGCGACGGGAAGGCGAGGAAGATGTCCATGACGCGCATGACGGCCTCGGCCGCGAGGCCGGCGCGGTAGCCCGCGAACAGGCCGAGCGGCACCCCGGCGGCGAGGGCGAGGAAGGTCGACGAGACCGCGACGAGCATCGACAGGCGTGCGCCGTAGAAGATGCGCGTCAGGATGTCCCTGCCGTACTCGTCCGTGCCGAGGAGGTGCGCGGCGCTCGGGCCGGCGAGACGCGCGGCCATGTCCGGCGCGTTTGGCGCGTACGGGCTGAAGAGCGGCGCGCCCACCGCCACCACCACCCAGAACGCCACGATCGCGAGTCCTGCCCACAGCATGCGGTGGCGCCGCCACGCGGAAGGGCGCGCCGCCGTGCGCTCTGCCGCGATGCCCTCGAGCGCGACCCCGGACGAGCTCTCGATCACCGGCTCAACCCCCGATGCTGGCGCATGTCAGTAGTAGGTGATGCGCGGGTCGATGGCGGCGTTGATCACGTCGACGCACAGGTTGATGAGCGAGTACACGATCGCGCTGAGGAGCGCGAACACCTCCACCGGCGCGTAGTCGCTGCCGAGGATGGAGTTCGTGACGTACGAGCCCACGCCCGGCCAGTTGAACACGGTCTCGACCAGCACGGCGCCGCCCAGGAGGTAGCCCACCTGCAGGCCGAAGATCGTCACCACCGGCACGAGGGCGTTGCGGAAGGCGTGCACCATGTACACCCGCCACGGCGTGGCCCCCTTGGCGAGGGCCGTGCGCACGAAGTCCTGGTGCATGACCTCGAGCATGCTCGTCCGCAGCATGCGGACGAGAATCGCGATCGTGCCGGTGCTCAGGGTGAGGGCCGGCAGCACCAGGTGGCCGAGCGCCGACCACAGGATGGGCCAGTTGCCCTCGATCAGGGCGTCCAGGACGAGGATGTGGGTGACCGGCGGCGGGCTCGTGTAGATGATGCCCAGGTCGCCCATGGGCGCGGGCGCGATGTGCAGGCCCGAGTAGAACACGAGGATGAGGATCAGACCCAGCCAGAAGAGCGGCATCGAGACGCCGCCCAGCGAGATCACGTGGGCGACCCAGTCGAGCCAGCTGTCCCGGTAGAGGGCGCTCAGGATGCCGAGCGGCACACTCACCACCACCGCGATCACGAGGCTCGCCACCGTGAGCTCCGCCGTGGCGGGCAGGCGCTGGCTCAGGTCGGTGAGCACCGGCTGGCCGGTGACGATCGAGGTGCCGAAGTTGCCGTGCAGGGCCGCGACGACGAAGTTCCACAGCTGGTGCCAGAGCGGCAGGTTCAGGCCGAGCGTGACGTCCTCGGCCCGGATCTCGGCGGGCGTCGACTGCAGGCCGATGACCATGATCGCCGGATTGGCCGGGATGACGCGCGCCAGGAGGAACGACAGCACGAACACGCCCAGGATCACGGGCACCATGAGTGCGACGCGCCGTACGACGTAGGCCGCCAATCCGAGCCCCCCTTCACGCGCCCCGAGGGCCGGAGCGCTGCCGCCAAGCGGCGAGGCCGGCACCCGGTGCCGGCCGCGCGCTTGGGGCCCGACAGTCTACTTGAAGGCCCAGAACCGGAGGAGGGTGTCCGGGTAGAAGACGTAGCCGGAGACGCCGTGGTAGGTGACGACCGTCCACTTGTACTGGTAGAGGTCGAGCCAGGCCGCGTCCTGGTTGATCGTCTTCTGGATCGTCGCGTAGTCGGCGTTGCGCTGGGCTGTGTTCGCGTCGAACTCCGCCTTGGGGAGCAGGCTGTCCACGATCGGGTTCGTGTAGTTCGTGGCGTTGGTCTGCATGCCCTTGCCGAACAGGAAGCCAAGGTGGTAGCCGGGGTCGTTCACGAACGAGTCCCAGGAGCTGATGAACGCCTGCATCTTCTTGGCGGCCAGGAGCGTCTGGAACTCGGCGTCGGCCACCTGGGTGATCTTCATCGTCACGCCGATCTTGGCAAACGACGCCTGCAGGAGCGTGGCGTCCTGCACCCAGTCGGCGTTGGCCGGGTCGAGCGTGAACGTGAACGTGAAGCCGTGCGGGTAGCCCGCCTTGGCGAGCAGGGCCTTGGCCTTCGCGAGGTTGTAGCTGTAGTTCCAGCCGGCGCCGGTGTGGGTCGGCATGCCGATGGGCACGGGCGAGTTCATGGGCGCCGCCTGCCCGTACATCACCTGGCTGATCAGGCTGCTGTACGGCACGGCGTACGAGAGCGCCTGGCGCACGAGCTTGTTGTTGAAGGGCGGGTCGGCCTCGTTCATGCCGAAGTACACGACCGTCTCGCTCAGGTTCGTGTGCTCGGTCACGGCGGGGCTCTTGGCCATGGTCTGGAGCGCAAGCGGCGACATGTTCAGGGCGACCTGCACGCTACCGCCCTCGACGAGCTGCTGGCGCACCGAGGGGCTTGTGATGAACTTGAGGATCACCTGGGAGTACGCGGGCCGGGGGCCCCAGTAGTGCGGGTTGAGCACAAACACGGCCTGGCTCGCGGGCTGCAGCGACTGAAGCTCGTAGGGCCCGCTGCCGAGCTCATGGGTGTTCCAGTACGATGCCGGCTCCTTGGCCGCCACCTTGCTGTCCAGGATGGAGAACGGGTACATGGCGATGATCGGCAGGAACATCGGGTCGGGGTGGGCGAGCGTGATGCGGACCTCGTAGGGGTTCACTTCGGCCACGGTCTTGATGGCCGCCTCGGACGCGAGGAAGCTCAGGTTGCCGTTGGCCTTCATGCCGTTCTGGTAGGTCCACACGACGTCGGCGGCGGTGAGCGGGTCGCCGTTCGAGAACTCGGCGTTCTTGCGCAGGAAGAACGTGTACACGGTCTTCTGGGCATTGCTCGTCCAGCGCTCCGCCAGCATCGGCGAGAACGCGTTCAGCGTGCCCTGCACCTGGCCGCCCACCTTGACCTGGGCGTAGGTGATGAGCTGGTCGTACACGTTGAGGATCATCGCGTCCGACGTCAGGTCATAGGCCAGCCACGAGTTGAGCGTGCGCGGACCGCCAGGATAGGCGATCACGAGCGGTCCGCTGGCGGCCTGCGTGGCCGCCGGGATGACGGCGCCGCCGAGCCCGAGTACCAGGGCCGACAGGGCGACGGCCGCAGCGCGGAGCCGGGGGCGCATCGTGTGGGGCACCGGGGTCCACCTCCAATCAATTGCTGTG
>JAKASY010000593.1 GCA_021817625.1 Bacillota bacterium
CCGGCGCCTGCTCCGGGTTACGGCCCTGCGCGGCGCTCATCCGACGTGGATGCGCACCGTCACGCTCATGCCGTCCACGACGCGCAGACCTCCCTTGCGGAACCGGATGGTCACGGGCACGTACTCGGTCGCGTTGGCCGTGGTGAGCGCCGGCTGCCCGGCCTGCGACGCGGCCACCAGGGCGGCGCGGCCGATGTGCACGACGCGGCCCTTCACGGTAGCGGGGTCGTCCGGGAACACGAGGTCGGCGCGTTGGCCGACGCGCACGCGTGCGGCGTCGGCCTCGGCCACCTCCGCGACGACCACGCTATGCCGAAGGGCGGCCACCTCGCCCAGCTCCTGGCCGGCGGCCACGCTGTCGCCGGCCGTGGCGTAGACGGCAACGACGCGCCCTGCGAGGGCGAGGCGCACCGTCTCGAGCGCGCCGGTCGCGGTACGAACGCGGGCCACCGGCGCGCCCTGCGTCAGGCGGTCGCCGATCGAGAGGTCGAGCGCGGTCAAGGTACCCGCCTGCGGCGCCGTGACCACGGCGGCGGGGGCCACCACCTGGGCCTCGGAGGCCGTCACGTAATGGGCGCCGAAGTAGCCGTAGACGCCGACGAGCGCCGCGCCGCCGAGGATGGCGAGCGCGCTGAGGAGCCAGGCGAAGCGGGTCACGGCCGCTCCTCCGGGCCGAGCGGGCCGCCCTCCCAGGCGCGGATCATGCGCTCGAGGATGGCGCCGAGCTGCTCGAGGTCCGGCGTCGAGAGGGTGCCGAAGCGCCTCTCCATGTGCTCCATGCGGATGGCCTCGGCCTCGCCCTGGACCTCGCGCCCGCGCACCGTCACCACGACGCGAACGACGCGCCGGTCGCGCCGGTCGCGCTCCCGTACGATCAGCCCGGCGCGTTCCAGGCGGTTGAGGACCGCCGTCAGGGCGCTCTCAGAGATCCAGAGGTCGCGCGCCAGGTCGCCCGCCGTGGGCCCCTCGTCGCGCGCGGCGCAACGAAGCGCGCGGGCGTCGAGGAAGCCGCCGGACAGCTCGTCGGGCCAGCGCACGTTGCGCGCGTCGCGCTCGAACTGGCGCACGAACGCCGGCGTCAGCTCGAGCACGCGGTGCAGGGCCCTGAGGTGGGCGTCTTCCGACGCATCGGACGGCATGCCAACCACCTCCCGCAGATGTTCGGAAGTCTGCCAGTGCGGCGAAGTGTTGTCAATGTCGTTTTATCCTTGAAATACTCGGTTCCTGAACTACAGGCCCTACAAGGGGCCACCCTTGGGTGGCCGGTGCGTCAGATGCGGGCGCGCGCCCACTCCGGCAGCTCGCCGCGCTCGCCGCGCTCGGTCGGGGCATCGCGGTCGGCGCCGGCGCCGTAGCGGTCGCCCGTGACCGCGGGGTAGCGCTCGCCGCCGCTGTAGCGGTCGCCGACGCCGTAGCGCTCGGGCGCGCCGCCGTAGTTCGACGGGCGCCCCCAGCGCTGGTTGGCGGACGAGCCCTGGGCGTTCGGCACGGCGAGGCCGCGCCGGAAGCTGTCGATCATCTCCTGCGCCTGCTGGCACTCGCTTTGCGGCGCGCTCTTGACCGGGTAGTGGCCCTGCTCGTGCAGCACCTCCCAGGCGTGGAAGGCGACGCGCTCGCAGTCCCGCCCGAGCTGGCGAAACGTACGGCGCAGGGCGGGGGCCGTGCTTTCGAGAGCGGCCTTGGTGTATTCGGACGCCAGGGTCTTGTGGCACTCGAGGATGTCCCGGGCCATGTCCATGCTGCTCAGGGAGCCTTCCTCCGGGGCGTAGCTGCGCGGCAACCGGATTCCTCCTTCGCTAGCCTTCTCGCACCATGTCCCGCATCTGTTCGAGGTGTTCCTCGCCCAAGCGCTGCGCTTCGGTCAGAAGGTCCTCGACCCGCTCGTCGCGGGCCATCGTGCGGAACACCTCGGCCTTTTTCCTGCCCAGTGCCTCCATCGCCGCGATGTCGACGATCGAGGCGAGCTCCTTCGTCGTGAGTGCCATGCCCTTCCCCCTCGCGCCATGGGCGCCTGTCTTCGTGGGTCCGCTGTAAAGATGCCCGACCGCCGGGTGCGACCATGCCCCGGACGGTCTGGAAGAAAGGTGCGGAGCAGGGGATTTACGGCGCTAGGCGGTCCCTGCGGCACCGGACGCGAGCCATCGCCGTTCGACGGCGGTGAGCGCCGCCTGGCGGCAGCGTCCTCGGACAGGATGCCGGAGAGGGACGAAGGCGCGGGCAGCGGAAACGATCGGCACGTTGGGCAGGGGGCGTCGCTGCGAGCCACGGGCGGGGCGCCTGGCGTCCGCGCTGTGTTGGCCATGGTCGTCGCGTGCGCCTTAGGCTCGCGCCGTGCGCTCCGCCAGCCGGGCCAGGCCTGCGAGGATGTGTGCACGGGCGGCGTCGGCGTCGACCGCCGTGGCCACCTCCGTGCGCGCCTGTTCGCCGTCGCCCGGCCTGAGGGAGACGGTCATGCCGCGTGTGTAGCGGCCGCGGAGCTCGACGCGCACGGGCCGCGACTCCGTCGTGAGGAGCGCGGGTTCGAACGCCGCCGCGGCGGCCAGGGCGTCGTGCTGCGGGCAGGCGAGGCGGCCATAGCGGCGGCGATAGGCGCCGCCAGCATAGGCCGCGGCCATGCGTCCCAGGGTCGCGACGAACGCGCTCGGGCTACGGCTAAGGGCCGCGAGGTCGGCCTCCTCGAAGG
>JAKASY010000594.1 GCA_021817625.1 Bacillota bacterium
GTCGTGTTTGGCATCACGGGCGACCTGGCCCGTAAGATGACGTTGCGCTCCCTCTATCGCCTGCACGCGGCCGGCCGGCTCGACTGCCCGGTGGTCGGCGTGGCGATGGACGCGTGGGACGACGAGCGCCTGCGCGAGGCGGCGCGGGCGGCCCTCGAGGACGCCGGAGAGCGCCTCGAGGCAGGCGTGTTCGCCGCCTTCGCCCGCCGCCTCAGCTACGTGCAGGGCGACTTCAAGGCGAAGGGCACGTTCGAGGCCCTGGCCGAGCGCCTGAGGCCCTACCACGCGCCCCTGTTCTACCTGGAGATCCCGCCCTCGCTCTTCGCGCCGGTCGTGCAGAGCCTGGGTGACGCCGGCCTCGCCGAGCGCGCGTGCGTGGTGATCGAAAAGCCCTTCGGCCACGATCTCGCGTCGGCCCAGGCACTCAACCGGGATCTGCACGCCGTCCTGCGCGAGGACCAGATCCTGCGCATCGACCACTTCCTCGGCAAGCAGCCGGTGCTCGACATCCAGTTCCTGCGCTTCGCGAACGCCCTGTTCGAGCCGGTCTGGAACCGCCAGCACGTCGCCGCGGTGCAGATCACGATGGCCGAGGACTTCGGCGTGGAGGACCGCGGCGCGTTCTACGACGCGGTCGGCGCGCTGCGCGACGTGGTGCAGAACCACCTCCTCCAGGTCCTCGCGCTGGTCGCCATGGAGGCGCCCGTCGGTGCCCATCCTGGCGCGCTTTGGGACAAGCGGATCGAGGTGTTCCGCGCCATCCCCGACGTCTCCCCGTCGCGCGCCGTGCGCGGCCAGTACCGGGGCTACCGCGACGTGAAGGGCGTGCGCGACGGCTCCGATACGGAGACGTACGTCGCCCTCGAGCTCGAGCTCGAGAGCTGGCGGTGGGCGGGCGTGCCCTTCTTCATCCGCGCCGGCAAGGCCCTCAAGACCCGCGCCACCGAGGTGCGCCTGATCCTGCGCACGCCGCCCCGCCTGGCCTTCCTCAAGGGCAGGCACCGGCCGGACCCCAACCACATCGTGCTGCGCATCGACCCCGACGCGGGCCTGCGCGTGCGCGTGCTCTCCAAGGCGGCCGACGGCGCCACGAGCCAGGACCTGCACCTCGACCTCACGTTCGCCGACGAGCTCGGGCGCTCGCCCGAGCCCTACGAGCGCCTCCTGCACGACGCCCTCGCCGGCGACCACGCCCTGTTCACGCGCGAGGACAGCGTCGAGGAGACCTGGCGGCTGCTCGCACCGCTCCTCGAGAGCCCGCCGCCGCTCGCGCCGTACGACCGTGGCACGTGGGGACCCGAAGAGGCCGACGCGCTCGTGCGGGGGCGCCCGCCGTGGCACGTGCCGTGGCTGCCGCAGGCGCGCAGCGCAGGCTGATGCGCCGACCCCTCTAGAGAAGGCGAGGCGAACGGGATGGCAGGCGGCGATCGGATGAGCCTGGGCATGGTGGGTCTCGGCCGCATGGGCGCCAACATCGTGCGGCGCCTGATGCGCGATGGCCACCGCTGCGTCGTGTACGACGTGAACCCGAAGGCGGTGGAGGCGCTGGCGCAGGAGGGGGCGGTGGGGGCGTCGTCGCTCGCCGACCTGGCGCAGAAGCTCCCCGGGCCGCGCGCCGTGTGGGTCATGGTGCCGGCGGGCGAGATCACGGGCCGCACGATCGCGGCCGTGGCCGAAGCCCTCCAGGCGGGCGACGCCGTGATCGACGGCGGCAACTCGTACTACCGCGACGACATCCGGCGCGCCGCCGAGCTGGCCGAGCGGGGTGTCCACCTCGTGGACTGCGGCACGAGCGGCGGCGTCTGGGGCCTCGAGCGCGGCTACTGCCTGATGATCGGCGGCGCTGCGGCCGTGGTGGAGCGCCTCACGCCGATCTTCGAGAGCCTCGCGCCGGGACTGGAGGCGGCGCCGCGCACGCCGGGGCGCGCGGGCGAGCCCAGCCCGGCCGAGCGCGGCTACGTGCACTGCGGTCCCACCGGCAGCGGCCACTTCGTGAAGATGGTCCACAACGGCGTCGAGTACGGCATGATGGCGGCCCTGGCCGAGGGCATGAACATCCTGAAGAACGCGAACGTGGGCAAGCGCACGATCGACGCCGACGCCGAGACGGCGCCGCTCGATGAGCCCCAGTTCTACCAGTTCGACATCGACACCGCCCAGGTCGCCGAGGTGTGGCGGCGCGGCAGCGTGGTGGCCTCCTGGCTCCTCGACCTGACAGCCGCGGCCCTTGTGGAGTCGCCCGATCTCGAGGGCTTCTCCGGACGGGTGTCCGACTCGGGAGAGGGACGATGGACCTCGATCGCGGCCGTCGAGGAGGGCGTGCCGGCGCCGGTCCTCACCGCGGCGCTGTACTCGCGCTTCGCCTCGCGCGACCCCGGGAGCTTCGCCAACAAGGTGCTGTCCGCGATGCGCAAGCAGTTCGGGGGCCACGAGGAGAAGCCGAGCTGAGCCGAACGGCCCCAGGCCTTTAGACTCAGTCTTGTGTTGTCCAGGTTCACTCACTACACTTGGGTCGGTGGCATTGCCGGGTGCGCCTGGACGCCCAGGACCCCGGTGCCAGCACAGTTGAGGAGGAGATCGACATGTCAGCGCTCAGGGGCACGAAGACCGAGGCGAACCTGAAGGAGGCCTTCGCCGGCGAGTCGCAGGCCAACCGGCGCTACATGTACTTCGCCCGCCGG
>JAKASY010000595.1 GCA_021817625.1 Bacillota bacterium
GCTCACCCCCCGACGGAAGATCGTGCCGACGCCCGGGTTCATCCAGTCGTGGGAGTCGGTGTCCCAGATCACCGTGCGCATGCCCAGAGCCGCGGTGGCCCAGAGGGACATCTTCGAGTAGGCGCCGTTTGGCGGCCGGATCATCGTCGGCCTGCGGCCCGTGACGGCGTAGATCGCCGCGTTCGCCTTCTCGATGTTCGCCTCCACGCCCGCTGTCCCCAGCCCGCTGAAGTTCACGTGCGCTTGGCCGTGGCTCTCGATCTCGAAGTACGGAACGCGCGCCATCGCCCCGACGAGATCCGGGTGGGCGGCCACCCATGGGCCCGACAGGAAGAACGTGGCGGCTACGTGCTCCTTCTCGAGGATGCCGACCACCTTGGGCGGCATCACGGTCCCCCAGGAGATGTCGAACGTGAGGGCGACGTCGCGGTCGGACGTGGCCACGGCGCGCAGGGGGACGGCGAGCGCCGCCTTGAGCGGTGGCGCGCTCGGCGCCTTCTCCTGGGCGCGCGCGGGCAGGGCGGCGAAGTGGACGAGGAAGGCGGTGACCGCGGCCGTGCCTGCAACGGCGGCGAGCTGGCGGGCGATCCTCGTCACGCGGCTCGGCACGACGACGGCGTACAACGGGTCGTTCCCCCCTTCGCCCGACCCTATGGGCTCTACGGAGGGCCTATGCCGACCTTGGACGACCGCCCGTCCAGGCGCTCAGGAGGTACGGCGAGCCTGGCGCACGAGGCGCCGCTCGAGGCGGGAGATGCGGCGCTCGACGGCCTCGGCGCGATCGCGGTCGGGCACGCCCGTGAGGCGCTCGCGCGCTCGCAATCGCGCGAGCGCCGCCTGCGCCGCACCGTAGGCGGCCGCGAGGTCGTGGCGCTCGTGCTCGAGGATCTTCGCCCACTCGACCAGGTGCTCGACGGGCGCCTCGGGGGCCGCCGCGGCCCGCTCCCACAGGCGGTGGCGCCTGTCCCGCTCGCCGCTGCGGCGGTAGAGGGCGGCGAGGCGCGCCATCGCCGCCCGGGCCAGCGGCGGCGGCGGCTCCGAGCGAAGGCACGCCTCGAGCGCGACGATCGCGCCCGCAGTGTCTCCAGCAAGGCTCAGGCTGCGGTACAGGCCGAACAGGTCCGCGCTGTCCCGGCCGGGCGAGGGCGCGAGGGTGAGGTCGAGGGCGACCTGCCACAGAAGGCCGAGGGTGGCGACGAGATCCCAGGCGTTGTGGCGCAGCACGGGTTCCAGGAGGTCCGGCTCCTCCCGCCGCAGGAAGTCGTAGTACACCTGCGGCACGAGCGCTCCCGGCAGATCGTCGAGCCGCACGTGGCCGAGGCGCGTGGCCTCCAGATGGCCGAGGCGACAGGAGCCGTCGCGGTCGCGGTAAAGGCGTCGCGTGTGCGAGAGCACGTCGAGCGCCGGCGGCAGGGTCAGGCGCTGGCGGTGCATGCGCGCGCGCATGCGCAGGAAGGGAATGTCGAAGGCGTCGCCGTTGTAGGTGACAAGGCGCACCGGGCGGGAGGCGAGGTCCTCGGAGAGGCGCTCGAGCAGCGCCGCCTCCGCGGGTAGATCGGGCGCGACGAGCTGGCGCACGTGAACGCCGCCGTCCGCCTCGCGCCAGGCGATGCCCACCTGGAAGACCACGCAGCCGGCGCCGGCGAGGCCGGTGGTCTCGATATCCAGGGCGACGGTGGTGGCGTCCGCCAGCGGTGCGCCCGGCCAGGCAAGCAGAGCCGGCCAGGGCGAGGGCTCGAGCGCCGGTCCCAAGGGCGACAGGACGTGGTCGCCGATCCAGACCTCGCCCCTGCGGTCGAAGGCGTCGAGCCCGCGCCAGGGGGTCACGTCCGGAAAGGCGGACACGGCTACGCGCTCTGCGCGGCGTGCGCCGAGCCGAGCACACGCGTCCAATGATCGAGGAGCTCCAGGGCGGCCGCCTTGGCGTCGTCCTCCCGCCCTGGGCCGACGCACGAGGGACAGCCGCTGTCGCACGGGCAGGCGCGGACGCGCTCGAGGGCGGCCGCGAACAGCTCGTGCGCACGCCGGAAGGCCGCCTCGGCCAGACCGACGCCGCCGGGCACCATGTCGTACAGGTAGAGCGTGGGCAGACCCGTGCGGGGATCGCGGACCTCGGGCGACACGCCGATGTCCCGCGGGTCGCACATGAGGAACAGGGAGGCGACGGCGGAGAGCACGTAGGCCGTACCCGCCAGGGCGGACGCCGTGCGCGCGGGCGATCCCGGGAGGGGCGTGCGCAGGGTCCACCAGGCGGCCACCGTGGGAAGGTGCTCCTCGGGCAGGTGGATCGGCCCCCAGCCGACGTTGTCGTGTCCCTCGAACGTGATCTTCTTGAAGATTGTCGGCAGGAACGAAACCTCGACGTCGCCGAAGGCGGCGTCGGCATCGTCGAGGCGCGTCTCGGCGTCGACGCGCCGCACCTCGAGGCGGCCGGCGAGCTCGGCCTCGGTGTAGTAGTCGGCGTCGACGGCGCGCACGAACGCCTTGCGCTCGGGGTAGTCGAGCTTCTCCACCTGGTAGGTGCGGCCCGCGTGCAGGTAGATGGCCTGCTCGTGGATGCGCGTGGGCGCGCTCGGGCGGTCGACCTCGCCGAGGACGCGCGGGCCGCTGTCGGTCATCTCGATAACGACGAAGTTCTCGCCCGGGCCGGCGCGCAGGGACACCGTCTGGGCCGGGTAGC
>JAKASY010000596.1 GCA_021817625.1 Bacillota bacterium
GTGTGCCGTCTCGCCGCGGACGATTGAGCCGAGGGCGACCACCGCGTCGACGCGCGCCCGCTCGACCAGGGCACGGGCGGCAAGCGGCAGCTCGAAGGCGCCCGGCACGTGGGCCACGACGATGTCTTTCTCGTCCACGCCGGCGCTCCTCAGGCCGTCGAGGGCGGCGGCGAGGAGACGGTCGGTGACCAGCTCGTTGAAGCGGGAGACGGCGATGCCGATGCGCAGGCCCCGCCCGTCGTGCGAACCGCGGTACTCGATCATGGCGAAACCCTGCGCCCGGTGCTCTTCGGGGCGGCGGCCGCGGGCAGGGTGAACGCCGGTGCCTCCGGCGGCGGGAGCGCGAGAAGGTGGCCGAGCTTGTCGCGCTTGGTCTCGAGGTAGCGGCGGCTGAACGGGCCGGAGGCCTCGACCTCGAGCGGCACGCGATCGACCACCTCGATGCCGAGGTCGGCCAGGACCTGGAGCTTGTCGGGGTTGTTGGTCATGAGCGACACGCGCGCGATGCCCAGGTCGCGCAGCATCTGCGCCGCCACCGTGTAGTCGCGGGCGTCGGCGGGGAAGCCCAGCTCGAGGTTGGCCTCGACCGTGTCGCGGCCCTGCTCCTGCAGGGCGTAGGCCTGGATCTTGGCGCCCAAGCCGATGCCGCGCCCCTCCTGGCGGAGGTAGAGGAGCACGCCGCTCCCCGCCGCCTCGATCCGCCCGAGCGCCTCGTGCAGCTGGTCGCCGCAGTCGCAGCGAAGCGAGCCGAAGACGTCGCCCGTCATGCACTCGGAGTGGACGCGCACCAGGGCGGGCGCGCCGCCAGCCCCCGGCGTGCCCTTGACGACGGCGAGGTGGACCTCGCCGGTCAGGCGCTCCTCATAGGCGACGGCGCGGAACTCGCCGTAGCGCGTGGGCAAGGAGGCCTCGCCGACACGCTCGATCCAGCGCTCGCGCCGGCGCCGCTCGCGGATCACCTCGGCGATGTGCACGAGCACCAGGCCATGGCGGCGGGCGAACGCGTCAAGCGCCTGGCCGCGGGCCATCGTGCCGTCCTCGGCCATGATTTCGCAGATGGCGCCCACAGGGTACAGGCCGGCCATGGTCAGGAGGTCGACCGTCGCCTCGGTGTGGCCGGGCCGGGCAAACACGCCGCCCGCCTTGGCCTCGAGCGGGAAGATGTGGCCCGGCCGCGCGAAGTCGGCGGGCCGGGCCGCCGGGTCGGCCAAGAGGCGCAGGGTGGTGCTGCGATCTGCGGCCGAGATCCCCGTGGTCGTGCCGCGCGCCGCGTCCACCGACACGGTGAAGGCGGTGCCGAACGACTCCGTGTTGCGCGCCACCATGGGCAGGAGCTCGAGGGCCTCGGCACGCTCGCCCGTCATCGGCGCGCACACCAGGCCCCGGGCCTCGCGCACCATGAAATTCACCCAATCGGGCGTGGCCGCGCCGGCCCAGATCACCACGTCGCCCTCGTCCTCGCGGGCCACGTCGTCCACCACCACGATCGGCCGGCCCGCCGCCAGGGACATGAGCGCGGCCTGTACCGCGTCGGCGCCGCGGCTGTGCCCATTCATCGTGCCATCCCCTCTTCCGCCTTCCGCCTTCGCCTTCATGCCGGCTCCGTCCCGGCCCGCGCCGCCAGGAGGGACTCGAGGTAGCGGGCGAACGGGTCGATCTCGACGTCGAGGGCCGCGCCGGCGTGGGCCATGCCGAGGGTCGTCCGGCGCAGCGTCTCCGGGATCAGGGCGACCGCGAAGCGACCGGCGGCGTCGGCGCCGGCGGCCACCGTGAGCGACACGCCGTCCAGCGTGACGAACGCCTTGTCCGGCAGGTAGCGGGTCAGGCGCCGGGGCACCTCGACCACGAGCCATGCCCCGTCACCGTCCGTGCGGCGCTCGACGACCTCACCCACGCCGTCCACGTGCCCGAGGACCAGGTGGCCGCCCAGGCGGTCGCCCAGGCGCAGCGCGCGCTCGAGGTTCAGGCGCTCCCCGGGCTCGACCTCGCCGAGGCGGCTGCGCCTGAGCGTCTCCCGCACGACCTCGACCTCCGCGTGTCCCTCGCCCCGGTCGACCACGGTCAGGCAGACGCCGGCCACGCAGACCGAGTCTCCGGGCCGCACGCCGTCCAAAAGCGCGGCCGCCGCCTCGATCTCGAGCGTGCGTCCGCCTGGCCGCTCCACGACGGCGCGCACCTCGCCTATGCCTTCGACGATGCCGGTGAACACGTCGGCTCCTCCTCCCCGCCCACGCGCCGGAGCACCACCAGGAGGTCCTCGCCGCCCAAACAGCGCACGCCGGCCGGCGCGAGCGGCAGGTCGAGGATCCCCTCGACGCCGCGCAGTGCGCCCGGGCCGTCGTAGCCGCCCAAAAGGCGCAGCGAGACGAATGCCTGGACCTCGTCGATCGCGTCGAGCCGGGCCAGCGTGCCGGCCAGCGTCGGGCCGCCCTCGACGAGGACGGACATGACACCGCGCCGGCCAAGCTCGGCGAGAAGCGCGGCGAGCGAAACGCCTCGACCGCTCTCGGCGTCTCCCTCCAGGGCGAGCACCTCGGCGCCGGCCGCCTTGAGGCGGCCGGCGCGCGCCTGGGGCGCCGGCGCCCGGCAGGCGATCAGGACGGGGCTCGTGCCCTGCCGCAGGAGGCGTGCGCCCGGCGGCGTGCGCAGGTGGCTGTCGACGACCACCCGCAGGGCATCG
>JAKASY010000597.1 GCA_021817625.1 Bacillota bacterium
TCTGGCTCCGCCCGCGTCAGGTCGGGGCTCAGCTCCTGCCAGCTGTGGCCCTCGTCGCGGGACCGGAAAACGACGTTCGCGCCGCAGTAGAGGATGTTCGGGTCGTGCGGGGAGAGGACGATCGGGAAGGTCCACTGGAAGCGGTAGCGCAGATCGGCCGCCGCGTAGCCGGAGACCTCCTCGGGCCACGGCGTCACCACCTGGCGCTGGCCCGTGCGGGCGTTGAAGCGCGTCATCGTGGAGCCGTTCGAGCCGGCGAACACGATGTCCGGGTTGTCGGGCCGGACGGCGATGTAGCCGCTCTCGCCGCCGCCGACCGCGTAGGTCTCGGCGTTGGGGATGGCGGGCCCGTGGCTGCGGCTCGGCACGGAGAGGGTCGTGTTGTCCTGCTGCGCGCCGTAGACGCGGTAAGGTGTGCGCGTGTCGGTCGTGACGTGGTAGAACTGCGCGGTCGGCTGGTTCATCACGCTCGACCACGTGCGCCCGCCGTCGAACGAGACGGCCGCGCCGCCGTCGTGCCCGTTGATCATGCGCTGGCCGTCGCGCGGGTCGATCCAGAGGTCGTGGTTGTCGGCGTGGGCGTTGGGGAGCTCGCTGAACGTCACGCCGCCGTCGATCGAGCGCCAGAGCTTGAAGTTCGTGGCGTAGACGGTGTCGGCGTCCGTGGGGTCGGCGGTCAGGTGGTTGAAGTACCACGGCCGCTCGCGCAGCTCGTGGTTGTCGGTCAGGTGGCGCCAGTGCTCGCCGTAGTCGTCGGTGCGGTAGATGCCGCCGGCGTCGCCGGGCGCCTCGACGGTGGCGTACACCCGCCCGCCGCGCGCGCTGTGGCTGACTCCGATGCGCCCCAGGATGCCCTCGGGCAGGCCGGCCCTGAGCTCCTGCCAGGTATCGCCGCCGTCGGTCGAGCGATACACGCTGGAGCCCGGCCCGCCGCTCGTGAGACCGTGCGCCGTGCGGCGGGCCTGCCAGAAGGCGGCGTACAGGATGCGCGGATTGGCGGGGTCCATGGCGAGGCTCACGGCACCGGTGTCCGCGTCGCGGAACAGGACGTGCTCCCACGTGCGCCCGCCGTCGGTCGTGCGGTAGACGCCACGCTCGGCGTTCGGGCCGAAGGCGTGGCCGAGGGCCGCGACATAGGCCGTATCCGCGTCGCGTGGATGAACGACGACGCGGCCGATGTGGCGGGTGTCCCGGAGGCCCAGGTGGCGCCAGGTGCGCCCGCCGTCGGTCGAGCGGTACACGCCGTCACCGCCGTACACGTTGGAGCGGATGCAGGCCTCCCCCATGCCCACGTACACCACGTTGGGGTCCGACTCGGCCACCGCGATCGCGCCCACCGCGGCGGAGTCGAGAAAGCCGTCGGAGACGTTCACCCAGAGGTTTCCGCCGTCCTCGGTCTTCCACACGCCGCCCGCGCAGGCGCCAAAGTAGAAGACGTTGCGCACGGCCGGGTGGCCCGCCACCGCAACCACGCGTCCGCCGCGGAAGGGACCGATCAATCGCCAGCGAAGCCCGTCCAGCACGAAGGACACCCCCCTCTCGATCAACTGCATTCCATGCGCGGGGGCGATGTCCTTGCCGTTCGGGCTGCCGCTCACGGCGCCGGACGCAGGGAGAAAACGTGAGGGGGCGGCGGGCATAGACAGGGCGGAGAAGGTGCGTGCGCACGTGAGGGCGTACTCGGAGGAGTTCGTCGACCTGCTCGCTCGAATGGTGCGCCAACGGAGCATCAGCCGGCGCGACGAGGGCGTGCTCGAGATGGCGGCGCTCGAGATGGAGATCCTCGCCCAGGCGGGCTTCGAGGCCGCGATGCACCCCACACCCGGGCAGCCGGTGATCGTCGCCCACGCCGGACCGGCTTCGGGCGAGGCGCCCCAGGTCCTGATCTACGGCCACTACGACGTGCAGCCGCCCGAGCCGCTCGACCTCTGGCACAGCCCGCCCTTTGAGCCGACGCTGCGCGACGGGCGCATGTATGGGCGGGGCAGCGGCGACAACAAGGGCCAGCACCTGGCGCACATCCTGGGCGTGCGCGTGCTCGGCGACCTTGGCCTTCCCCTGCCGGTCGGCGTGCGCCTCATCCTCGAGGGCCAGGAGGAGTCGTCGAGCCCCCACCTCGACGCCTTCGTGTCGGCGAATCGCGAGCTGCTGGCGGCGGAGCTCGCCATCACCTCGGATGGGCCGATGGCGCCCGGCGACGTGCCTGTGGTGGCGGCCGGAGTGCGCGGCATCCTGAGCTTCGAGCTCCGGGTCGACGGCGCGCGCTTCGACAACCACTCGGGCAACAAGGGAAATGTCGTGCCCGACCCCACCTGGCGCCTGATCGAGGCCCTCGGCGCGCTGCGCGGCACGGACGGACGGGTGCGCCTGCCCGGTTTCTACGACGCCGTTCGGCCCGTGGGCGCCGTAGAGGAGCGGGTGCTGGAGGCGCTTCCCTTCGACCCCGACGCGACGGCCACGATGCTCGGGCTCGAGCCCGAGCGCGTTCGGTCGTGGGACGGGCGCGACTACCACCGGCGCCTGATGCTCGAGCCGACCTTCACGATCAACGCCATCGGCAGCGGCGAGATCGCCCAGGACAAGACGATCGTGCCGGCGTTCGCCCGTGTGAAGTGCGACATGCGCCTGGTGGCTGACCAGGAGCCGGAGGTGGTTGAGGCGGCGATCCGCGCC
>JAKASY010000598.1 GCA_021817625.1 Bacillota bacterium
GGCGCCCCGTCGCCACGAAGACAACCGCGGCGTCGAGGGAGGCGCCGCCCGCAAGGTCGACGCGCACGCCATCGGGCGCCGCCTCGTAGGCGACCGCCGCCTCGCCCAGACGCACGGCGATGCCCGCCGCCTCGAGGTGCTCGCGCAGCGCGTCGGCAAGGACCGGGTCCTCGCCCGGCAAGAGGCGCGGCGCCCGCCCGACGAGGGTGACGGCAGCGCCGTACCCCTTGAGGAGGCAGGCGATCTCCACGCCCGTGGCGCCGGCGCCGAGGACGGTGGCGCGGGCCGGCACCTCGGCCATCGAGGCCAGGTCGCGCGGCAGGAGGACGGTGCGGCCGTCCGGCACGAGGCCCTCGGGCACGTCCTGGACCGAGCCCACCGCGACCACGGCCGCGTCGAAGGCCAGGTCGCGCGCCCCCGCCGGCGCCCCGAGGCGCGCCCGGCCGGGGGCGTGGAAGGCGAGCGGCCCCGCCGCCCACTCCACGCCGGCGGCGCGGAGGGCCTCCTCGCAGGCGGTGCGCGCCGCCTCCCGCCGCCAGCGCAGATGGGTCGCGACCGCCCAGGCCACCCCCTGCGGCGGCCCGCCCAGGCCCCAGGCGGCCGGGGCCGCGAGGTCGGCCGCCGCGGCCAGGTGGACCTTGGAGGGGAGGAGGCTGTGGGCGACGGCGTTGCCGCCGGCGAAGGCGCGCTCCGCGAGGACGACGCGCGCCCCGGCGGCGCGCGCCGCGAGGGCGGCCGCGACGCCGGCGGGACCGCCGCCGACGACCAGGACGCCCGCCCCGCCCGTCACGCCGGCCGCGGGTAGAGGCGGTAGGTGGCGCTGCCGACCGCGTACGGCGCGCCGCCCTCCGGCGCGACCACCTCGGCCCGGGCGAGCGCCACGCGCCCGCTCTGCGCCAGGACCTGGGCCTGGGCGAGAAGGACGCAGGGCTCGGTGACCGGCCTCAGGTACTGTACGTTCATGTCGAGGGTGGCGGCGGCGCTGCCCGGGGCCATCGGCGCGTGGACGGCCAGGGCCACGGCGCTGTCGATGAGCGAGGCGAGGACGCCGCCATGCACCCGGCCCATGATCTGCATGTGCTCGTCGCGCACCTCGAGGCGCACGGCCGGCTTGCCGTCTTGGCCCTCGACCACGGTCATGCCGAGAAGCCGCCAGTAGGGGCCGGCCATCAGATCGCGGCTGTCCACGCTCCGCCTCCTCGCTTCGTCACCGTCATGGTACCAGTTCGTCCGTCGCCGCCGTTGCGGCATGAATCCGCCCGGCGGCGGCGAACCTAGCGAGCGGTCCGCCGTCCGCCGTCCGCCGTCCGCCGTCCGCCGAAGGAGGGGTCCCATGCGCCTGGTGCTGGCCGTGGTGCAGTCGACCGACGCCGGCCGCGTTCTCCGCGCACTCACCCGCAAGGGCTATCGGGTCACGCGCCTGGCCTCCACGGGAGGCTTCCTGCGGGAGGGCAACGTCACCCTCCTGACCGGCGTCGACGCGTCGCAGGTGGACGCCGTCCTGGCCGAGATCGCGGCCAACGCCCAGAGCCGGACCAAGATCATGGCGGCCAGCGACGTGGCCGCGCCCACCCTCGGCGTGACCGCATCCGACGCCGACTGGGTGGAGGTCGCGATCGGCGGTGCGACCGTCTTCGTCCTCGACGTGGCGCGCTTCGAGCACCTGTGAGCCGCCGGCCCCGCGCCGTCGACCCAAGCGCGCTCGGCCGTCTCGCCCTCGCCGCCACGGCCGCCTGCTTCTCCGGCCCGATCCTGCGCTGGGCCGACGGGCCGCCCCTGGTCTTGGCCGCCGGCCGCATGCTGCCCGCCTTTCTCATCGCCCTCGTGCCCGCCCTGGTCCTGTGGCGGCGGGGTGGCGCCCGCGCCCTCGGCGTCGGCCGCGCCGTGGCGATGCCGATGCTCCTCTCGACGGTCATGCTGGCCGTGCACTTCGCCGCCTGGACGGCCGGCGTCTACCTCACCTCGGTGGCGAGCGCCGTCGTGCTGGTGAACGCCCACCCGCTTGTCGTCCTCGGCGCCGAGGCGGTCGTCTGGAAGGAGCGCGTGGCGCGCAGGCGGTGGGTGGGCGCGATCGTCGCCCTCGCGGGCATCGCCGGCCTGTCGGGCGCCGACGCCTTCGCCCTCGGCGGCCGCTTCATCCTCGGAGACGCCCTCGCCTTCCTGGGCGCCGTCACGTACGCCGTCTACGTCCTCGCGAGCGCCCGCGTGCGGCAGAGGGTGCCGACCGGCGTACAGGTCACGGTGCTCTACGGCGGCTGCCTCGCCCTCCTGGCGGCCGCGGCCCGGGTCGCGGGCGAGGCCTGGCCGGCGCCCGCGGCGGCGCCGCGCCTCTGGCTCGCCTTCGTCCTCATGGCACTCGTGCCGACGATGCTCGGCCACACCATGGTCCAGAGCATCCTCGACCGCGTGCGCCCCGGGATCATCTCCATCGCCCTCTTGGCGGAGCCGGTCGGGGCCTCGCTTCTGGCCTGGGCCTTTCTGGGCCAGCGGCCCGCCCTGTTCGACGTCGTCGGCGGCGCCCTCGCCCTGGCCGGCATCGCCATCGCCCTCTGGCCCGAGGGCGAGCCGGCGGCGCCGGCGCTGGCAACCTAGCGGTCGGCTCGGCCGGCCGGTCGACCGGCATGCAGGTGTGGTCGCCGTGCGGGACGAAATATTCCGACATCTCGGCGC
>JAKASY010000599.1 GCA_021817625.1 Bacillota bacterium
TCGGCGAGCCCCTCGGCGCCGGATGACGCTGCCTGCCCAGCCCGCCCCGGCGGGCCCCGCGCCCGCGCCGCTGCCGGCGACGCCGCTCTTCGCCCAGTACGAGGCGCTCAGGGCGCGCTGTCCGGGCGCCATGCTCCTCTACCGCCTGGGCGACTTCTTCGAGCTCTTCGGCGTCGACGCGGAGCGCGCCGCACCCCTCCTGGGACTTGTCCTGACCACGCGCGACGGCCGCACGCCCATGTGCGGGGTGCCGGCGATCGCCCTCGAGGAGCATCTGGCGGGCCTCGTGGCGCACGGCCTGCGCGTCGCCGTGGCGGAGCAGATGGAGGCGCCGGGGCCGGGCGTGAAGCTCGTGCGCCGCGACATCGTGCGCATCGCCGGGCCGGCCACCCTGCTCGGCCCGGACGGCCCGGCGAGCGGCGATCGGGCGCCGCTTGTCGGCGTCGTGGCGTGCGCCGAGGAGGGCGCCGACGCGCCAACCCCGGTGCGCTCGCGCGCCGTCGCCCTGTGCGTCGCCGATCCCGGCAGCGGCGAGGTGCGCACCGCGCGCTTCGCCGGAGCGGGCGCCGTCCGACGCGCCCTGGCGGCCTGCCGCCAGCTCGGCTGCGCGGAGGTGCTGGTCGACCCCACGCTGGGCGAGGCGCCGGCGGATGCCGGGGCGGCGCTCGCGCCCCCGTGGCCGGAGCTCTGGCGCGACGACGCCCGGGGCCAGGGGCTGGGCGGCGTCGATGACGCCGATGCGCTGCCCGACGCGCCGCCACACATCTGGCCCACGGGGAGCGCGCCGGGCGGGGGCGAGGCGCGCGCGGCCCGCACCCTCTACCGCTACCTGTGGGCCTGCCTCGGACCGCAGGGCACGCGCCTCGGGCGGGTGGAGGCGCTCGCCCCGGACGGCCAGGGCTGGGCTGGCGCGGGCGCTGGCGTGCTCCTCATGGAGGCGGCCACCCTCCGCCAGCTGGAGGTCACGCGCTCGACGGCGGGCACGGTGCGGGGAAGCCTCCTGTCCGTGGTGGACCGCACCCGCACGCCGATGGGCCGGAGGCTCCTCAGGGCCTGGCTCGAGGCGCCGTCGACCGATCGCGGCCTGATCCTCGAGCGCCAGGAGGGGATCGCCGCGCTGGCCCGCGACGAGGGCCTGCGCGAGGCGATGGCCGCGCTGCTCGACGGCCTTGGCGACCTCGAGCGCATGTCCGCGCGGGCCGCCACCGGCGCCCTCGGGCCGCGCGAGCTCCTGCGCCTGGGGCACGCCCTGGGCCGGCTGCCGCTCCTGGCCGCGGCGGTCGAGGCCGCGCCGCCCGGGCCCCTGCGGGCCTACGGCGAGCCCCTGCGGGGAGAGGCCGCGCTCGGGCCGGCGATCGTCGCCGCCCTGGCCGAGGAGCCGGCCGCGGGGGCGCGCGACGGGGGCATCGTGCGCGACGGCGTGGAGCCGGAGGTCGACCGCCTGCGCGCGCTCATGGCGGGCGGGCGCCAGGCGCTCTCCGAGCTCGAGGAGGCGGAGCGCGCGCGCACGGGCATCCGCGGCCTGAAGCTCGGCTACCACCGCAAGCTCGGCTACTACCTGGAGGTCGCGCGCGGCCAGGTGGGCGACGTGCCCGAGGACTTCCGCCTGGTGCAGGGCATGGCCGGCGCCCAGCGCTACACGACGGCGGCCGTGGAGGCGCACGCGGCGTCGGTCGCCGGCGCCCAGAGCCGCCTGGCCGAGCTGGAGTACGAGCTCTTCTGCGACCTGCGGCGGCGGGTCGCGCAAAGCCTTGAGGGCGTGCGCGCGGCGGCCCGCGCGGCGGCCGAGCTCGACGTGCGCGTCGCCCTGGCGGCGGTCGCGGTCGAGCGCGACTGGGTGCGGCCGGAGGTGGTGCTGGGACGCGGCATCTCGCTGCGCGGCGCGCGCCACCCGGTGGTCGAGGCGGCCCTCGGTCCCGGCGCCTTCGTGCCGAACGACGTGGAGCTTGGCGCCGGCGGGGACCTCCTGGTGGTCACGGGCCCGAACATGGGCGGCAAGTCCACCTATCTGCGCCAGGTGGCGCTGTGCGTCGTGCTCGCCCAGGTCGGGAGCTTCGTGCCCGCCCGCAGCGCGCGCATCGCCCCGGTCGACCGCCTGTTCGCCCGCATCGGCGCGGGCGACGACCTGCCCGGCGGGCAGAGCACGTTCATGGTCGAGATGGCGGAGGTGAGCGCGATCCTGCGCGGCGCGACGAGCAAGAGCCTGATCGTGGTGGACGAGCTTGGCCGCGGCACGGCCACGTTCGACGGCCTGGCCCTCGCCTGGTCGGTGATCGAGCACCTGGCGGAGCGCGTGCGCGCCCTCACCCTGGTGGCCACCCACTACCACGAGCTCATCGACCTCGCCGAGCGCCTGCCGCGGGCGGAGAACGCCTCCGTGCAGGCGGTCGAGGTGGCGGGGGAGGTGCGCTTTCTGCGCCGGGTCGTCCCGGGCGGCGCCGACCGCAGCTACGGCATCGCCGTCGCCCGCCTGGCCGGCCTGCCCCAGGCCGTCCTGCGCCGCGCCGAGGCCATCCTCGAGGCGCTGGAGGCCGGGCAGAGCCCGGTGCGCGAGCGGCGGGAGGGCCCCGTCCAGGGCCGCCTCCTGGCCGGCGGCGGCGACGCCCTCAGGGACGAGGTCCTGGCCCTCGACCTTGGGCGCACCTCGCCGATCGACGAGATCGGAA
>JAKASY010000600.1 GCA_021817625.1 Bacillota bacterium
GCTCGCCCGGCTGCGGCAGGGCGGCGCCGACCACCTCGCCGACGAACAGGGTGTGATCGCCGGCGGCGTGAACCGCGACCACGCGGCACTCGAACGCCGCCGTCGCCTCGTCGAGGAGCGGCGTGCTCGTCGCCGCGCCTTCGTGGAACGGCACCTCGCCCAGCTTGTCCGCGACCCGCCGCTGGGGCTTGACGAAGCGCTCAACCAGATCCTCGCGCCCGGCCGGCACGACGTTCACGCTGAACACGCCTCCCTGGTGGAGGAGGTCTGCGGTGTGGGCGTCGTTCTCCACCGAGACGGCGACGAGGCAGGGGTCGAAGGAGACCTGCGTGATCCAGTTTGCCGTCATGCCGTTCAGTTCGTCGCCGGCGCGCGAGCCGACGACGACGAGGCCGTAGGTGAGGGCGCGCAGCGCGGCTTCCTTTGTCTTCGCGTCATAGGCCGGGGCGGCGCCCGCGCGCCCGGCCTGGGCGGCCGCACGGTCGAGGGCCTGCGCCATCGCTACGTCTGCCTCCGTGACGCCGCCGGCGTCGTGGCTCGTCAGGGTGATCTCGACGTGGTCGTAGTGGACGCCGAGGTCCGGATGGTGGTTTGCCGCCTGCGCCAGGGCCATGGCCCGGTCGACGAAGGCCATGACCTGAGGGAAGCCGCCTTCGAAGCGTATGTCCCGCCTGAGCGCCTCGGCGCCCACCTGCCAGGCCCCGAGGGCCGAACGGGCCCGCTCGAGCGCCTGGGCCTCCAGCTTTGCCACCGCACATCCCGTCCTTCCAGCCGCTACCGTGATCGTCACGGCTACCGTATCACACAGGCGGCGCCCGTCGCCCGCTGCCACCCGCGGCGACGCGCCACGGCACGGTCTCGGCCGCCGGCCGGGCGGAGAACAGGCGGTCGGCGAGCATCGCCGACACGGTGGCGAACGGGGCGACCACGGGCAGAAGGCCGAGCGACGCCAGGAGGTTGAACAGGATGTGGGCGTTGGCCATGGCCTGGGCGCTGTCGCGCGCCATGACGGCGGCGACCCGTACGAAGAGGCCGAAGGCGGGCGCCACCCAGAGAAGGCCGGCCACGTTGACCAGAGCGTTGGCCACCGCGAGGCGGCGGGCGAGCGGGCTGAGGGGCACAGCCGCCACGAGGGCGAGTGTGCCTGAACCGACGTTGGCGCCCGCGATCACCGCCGCGGCCGTGCGCAGCGGCAGAAGACCGCGGCGGGCCAGGGAAAGGAGGATGCCGTTGGCGATGCCGTTCGACTGCACGAGGGCGGTCACCAGGCAGCCGAACAGACCGGCCGCCAGCGGTGCGTTGCCCAGGTGCAGGACGAGGCTGCTGAGGTGGGGATCGGAGGCGACCGGCGCGGCGGCGGCGGAGACCAGGGCGATGCCGCCGTACACGACGCCGAAGCCGGTGAGCGCCTGGCCGGCGCTACGCCAGCGCCGGACGCGGGCGGCGAAGGTGAGGCAGAGGCCTGCAGCCAGGATGGGCACGGCCAGGTCGTAGAGGCGAAGGGCCAGGAACTGCACCGAGAGGGCGGCGCCGACGTTGCCGCCGAGGATGACCGCGACGGCGGCCGGGTAGCCGATCAGGCCGGCCTCCACGAGTTCCATGAGAAGCACCGTAGCGAGGCTCGACGACTGAAGCACCAAGGTCAGGCCCAGGCCGGTTGCGGCTGCACCCAGGGGACGGCGCGTCAGGCGGGCCATGGCGCGGCGCATGCCCGGGCTGGCCACGCCCGCGACGCCGCGGCGCATGACGGCAAGGCCGACGAAGAACACGGCCATGCCGAGGACGAACCGTGCGAGGCCCAAGGCGGCCGCGCCCACTGCCGCATCGCCTGCCTCCGCCGGTGCTCTCTTGTCTCAGGGGTACGCCGGCACCGGCCTAGGCATGTTGCGAGAGGCAACGGCCCGATGGTCGGGCGCCCGGGGCCCCGCCCGAACGGGCAGCGCTGGCATACCCCGCCTTCGATGCCTTGGGTCCCAAGCTCGCGGTGCGGGACCTGTGCCAGGGGCCCGGGGCGTCGATCGCGCCGGGGCGGCCTCCAGCCGCTCCGCCACCGCGTTCGCGCGACGGCGCTCAGGGTTCAGCCAGTCCGCGGCAAGGCGGCGGCCGGAGCCGAGCGAGACGTTGACCGTGCCCAAGCCGCCGATGCCCGAACGAACCGCAAGCGCCGCGAGCCGTCGGCGCGCCGCGGCGGGGCTGGCGCGCGACCGGCGAGTCGGTCACCTCGGGGACGGGGCGTTGCGCGGCCAGGGCGGCCTCGACGAGCGTGGCGGCCAGGTCATGGGCGGGGTCGCCGCTGTCGAGTCCGGGCGCCCAGACGTTCATCGCCAGGCGGCGCAGCGTGGCGTCGGCCAGGGCGGCAACGCGGCGGCCTCTCGGCGGGCCTGACGCAGGGCGAGGCTCCCGGCGTCCGCCCTCCGAGGGACCTCTTCGGGCACGGCCACGCCCTCGCCCGGCAGGCGAGGGCCTGCTGGGCGGCGGCTGGGAAGGCCGCGGCCCCGTCCTTGCCGGCCATGTTCGGCCGATCCGCGGCGATCTCCGGGTCGCGGCCCAGGATGACGGCGTCGCGGGAGCGCCCGCAGGCAGCGCCCATGCATCCGAAACGGTGCCAACGCCTTTGCGCGCCGTGCTGCGCCGCCTCGACCGGCTGATCGGGGCCCCTCCCG
>JAKASY010000601.1 GCA_021817625.1 Bacillota bacterium
GATCGCGGCGTAGAGCAGGGCGATCAGCGCGAACACCAGGACCGGCCCCGCGGCCGTCAGCAGGACCATCGCCAGCACGGCGCCGAAGGCCGCCAGATCGACGGCGGCGAGCGTGGCGGCCGCGGGCAGGCGCGGCGCGAACGGGAAGCTGCGCCGCGGCAGGGCGCGCACGGGGGCGAGCAGGAGGCCCGTGCCGAACGCCCCGACGCCGCACACCAGGGCGTCGAGCGAGGTGCCGAGGGGCATGACGGCGAGGAGGACGCCGCACACGGCCATGAGGGCGGCCAGGACGTAGAGGCGACCGCGCTCGCCCAGGCCCAGCGCGGCGACCGTGCCGCCCCGGCGCTGCCCGAGGTCGTTGCCCAGGCCCAGCGCGGCGACGACGGCCGTGGCGTAGGCGGCCTTGAGCGTGAGGTCCAGGAGCGAGTGGAAGGCACCCATGAGGAACCAGGGGAAGGCGATCAGGCTCAGGGTGTCGGCCACGGAGAACACGGCCGCGGTGACATCGGCCGGACTCGCTCCGGTGGGCCGGGCGGCCGCCGGCAGCGGTACCGGGCCCGGGCTGCGCCGCCTAACCATGGGTGCGCACGAACACGGCGAGCAGGATGACCGGCGTGCGCCGCTGGGCGGTGACGGCGAGGCCGGACACCGCCCCCACGGCGCCGCCGCCGGCTGCCACGAGCTCGCCCTGGGTGCTCACGGGGATCTCGTTCAGGAACGTGCCGAGCACCTGACGGGCCAGCCTCGGCACCGGCGCGCTGTCTCCGTGCGCGATGAGGCCGCTCAGGCTGGAGACGGGCGGGGCGATCACGAGCGCGAGCCTGTAGCCCGGCGGCGTGGGCGGCGAGTAGGTGCCCAGGGCGTAGGGGCCGTAGGAGTTGAGGATGTCGAGGGCGGCCCTCTGGGCCCAGGCGGGCGCGGTCACGCTCGGGTCCGCGCCGGTCGAGGGGGTGCTCTGGGAGAGGGCGGCGGCCATGTCGACGGCGAGCGGATGGGCCCGGACGACCAGCGCCGGCGGCGTGCCCACCACCCAAAGGGCGGCGGCCACGGTGGCCAGGGCAAGCACGAGCAGGCCGCGCGCGCCGGCCGCCAGGCGCCTTCCCACAGCCGCAAGCACGTAGCGCACGGCCCAGACAAGCGCCGCGGCCGCGCCAAGCGCGATGGCGCCGCCGGACAGGAGGTGGACCCAGAACTCCCATGCCGCATACGGCGCGGCCTGCGTGAACAGTGCGGCCGGCAAGGCCATCCCCTTTCCCAGATCCGCGGGAACGCCCCAAGCTCCGCTCATGGGAGCACAATAGCGGGTAGTGGTTCGTGACTTGCCGCCCGTCACCTGCGAAGCAACATGCGCTCAGGCGCCGGCCGCCCCAGGAGTCTGGCGCGCGGGGCGCGAAGCCTGCTCGCGCACGGGCGCCCACCCGGGCGCAATAAGGGGGCGGTGGCGATCCTGGTCTATGCCTGCATCGCGCCGCACGGCGGCGAGGCGGTGCCCTCCCTGGGCGCGCCGGCGAGCCTGCGCGCGGCCGCGACCCAAGCGGCGTTTCGCCAGCTGCGACAGGAGGCCCGGGCGGCGGGCGTGACCACCTGGGTGGTGGTGACACCACACGGTGTGCGCGTGGACGCGACGATGGCGATCTCCGACACGGAGGGGGCGCGGGCCGAGATCGAGCCGGCGGGCCCGGCCGGGTCGCCCCTGCGCCTGCGCGCGGACGTCGACCGCCCGCTCGCCCAGGCCCTGTGGGCGCGCTCCCTCGAGCGCGGGGTGCCGGCATCCAAGGTCGGCTACGGGGCGTCGAGCGGCCCCGCCTCCCTCTACCCGATGGACTGGGGCGCCGCCGTGCCCCTGCACCTGATCGCGGACGGCGACGGCGCGCGCGTCGTCCTCGTCGTACCGTCCCGCAGCCTGACCTGGGAGGACATGGTGCGCTTCGGCGAGGCGGTCGCGGAGGTGGCGGAGGCGAGCGACGAGCGGGTCGGCCTGATCGCCAGCTCCGACCTCGCGCATGCGCACGACGCGGGCGGGCCCTACGGCTTCGACGAGGCGGCGGCGGTGTACGACCACGCCGTGCGCGAGGCGGTGCAGGCGGGGGACCTCATGCGCCTTCTGGCGATCGAGCCGCACCTGGTGGCCGCGGCCAAGCCCGACGGCCAGTGGCAGATCCTTGTGCTCGCGGGGGCCCTCCTGCGACGGCCGATGCGCCCGCTGTTCCTGTCGTACGAGGTACCGACCTACTTCGGCATGCTGTGCGCCGCCTGCGTGCCCGCCTGAGAGCGACCTGGCGGGTCAGGCTCAGCTGCGCCGCGCGAGAAGGGATGCCAGCGCGCCCGGCGCCTCGAGCATGGGCAGATGGCCGCAGGCGGCAAGGCGGGCCTGATGGTGGCGCGGGCCGGCGGCCGCGGCGTCGGCCACCGCGCGCTCGCCGTCGGCAACGGGGAAGACCGGGTCGCGCTCGCACCACACGAAGCGCGCGCTGCGCCCTAGCGCGGCGAGGGCCGGGAGAAGGGGAGGCACGGACGCCAGGAGCGCGGGCCCGAAGCGCCACAGTGCCTCGGCGCGCGCGAGCGAGCGGGAGAGGGAGCGCCAAGCGGCCGCCGGCAAGGCCTCGGGTCGGAATACGAGCGGCTCGACCGCCTGGCGCACGCGCTCGGGGCTGCAGAT
>JAKASY010000602.1 GCA_021817625.1 Bacillota bacterium
CGTGGATGAGGGGCGCCGCGAACTGGGCCGAGTCGGTCGTGCGCCCGGTGACCACCACCTCGGCGCCCGCCTCGAGCGCCTTCACGATGGGCAGCGAGCCGAGGTACACGTTGGCGAACAGCAGCCGCTGCCGCAGCGCCCCGAGCGGCCTCCCGTCGTCCATGTGGGCGAGCCCTGCCCCGGCCGCCACGAGCTGGTCCAGGCGGGGCCGGATGTCGTCGCCCCGCACGACGCCCACCTTGAGGCGAAGGCCGAGCTCGCGCGCCACGCGCGCCACCTCGGCGCGCGCGCCGTCGGGGTTCATGCCGCCCGCGTTGGTCAGAAGGCGAATGCCGCGCCGGTGCGTCTCGGGCAGGAGGCCGCGCATGAGCGGCCCGACGTCGCGCGTGTAGCCGGCCTCGGGGTTGCGCTGGCGCTCCTTCTCGAGAATCGCCAGGGTGAGCTCCGCGAGGTCGTCGAAGGCGATGTACTGGACGTCGCCGCGTACGGCCGTGTCCAGGGACGGGTGGATGTCGTCGCCGTAAAAGCCCATGCCGCCGCCGATGCGCACGCTCTTCATGCCGCGCCTCCTCGCGCCCGCTCGTGCCGCCGCCCGGCGCCGCCCCGGCCTACGGAGGGGAGGTCCGGCCGCGCAGGGCCTCGGTGAGCGCCGGCACGATCTCCTTGTAGTCGCCGACGACGCCGTACTGGGCGAGTTGGAAGATCGGCGCCTCGGCGTCCTTGTTGATCGCCACGACGTGCTTGGCGCGCGTGATGCCGGCAACGTGCTGGCTCGCGCCGGAGATGCCCACCGCCACATAGAGGTCGGGCGCCACCGATACGCCTGTCTGCCCAACCTGGTAGGAGGCCGGCACCCAGCCGGCGTCGACCGCCGCGCGCGAGGCGCCGACCGCCGCCCCGAGCACCGCCGCCAGGTCGTCGAGATCGCGGAAGTTCTCCGGCCCGCCGGGGCCGCGGCCGCCGCTCACCACGCGCCTGGCCTCGGTGAGGCGGGGACCGCTGCCGGTTGGCGCGCTGCCGCGCGACACGACGCTGCGCCCGCCCGCCTGGGCCACGTGCCCGTGGCTATGCACCTCGGCCGGGGCGCCGGCGCTACGGGCCGCCGCGTCCACCGCCCCGAGCTTCAGTTGAGCCATGGCAGGCCTGCCCTTGGGCGCGAGGGTGGCCACCGCCTTGCCGCCGTAGATCGCCTTGGCGACCTGGACAGCGCCCGCGGCCAGCCGGAGCGACTGGCCGTCGGCGACGAAGCCGGCCTTCAGGCGCATGGCCACCCGCGTCCCGACCTCGCGCCCCCAGGGCCCCGCCGCCCACAGCACGAGGTCGGCGTCGAGGCCGCCCAGGATCTCGGCCACGACCGCCACCGCCGCCTCGGGCTCGTCCAACGTCAGGGCCGGGTCGAGGGCGACGACCCTCGCCGCCCCGTATTCCCCGTACTCGGTCGCTTCGGCGCCCGGCCGCACGACCACGATCTCGCCCGCGCCGACCGCCCGCGCCGCCATAAGCGCCTCCAGGCTCCCCCGGGCCGGAGCGGCGCTCGCCGGCTCCGCCACCACCGCCACGCGCATGCTGGTCCCTCCCGTGACTCGGCCGCCTAGGCCAGGTGCTCGGCCAGGAGGCGCCGGGCCAGGGCCTCGCCCTTGGCCGCGCCGCTGTCGCCGTCGATCAACGTGCAGACCGTCTTCTTCGCCTCCGGCGCCGCCACGTCGAGGACCGCCACGAGGTTCTCGGCCTCCACCCCGAGGTCGGCCACACGCACGCGGTCGACCGGCTTGCGCCTCGCCGCCAGGATGTCCTTGACCTTGGCCATGCGCAGGGCGTTGTGGCCGTCGTTCGTGACTGCGAGGACAACCGGCGGGCGCTCCAGACGGATCTCTTCGACCCCGCTCTCGACTACGCGCCGCACGCGCAGGGCGCCGTCGCCCTCTGCCGCCACGGCGCCTGCGTAGGACACGGACGGCGCGCCGAGCTCTTCCGCCACGGCGAAGGCGGTCTGCCCGCTGTCCCAATCGCCGCTCTGGAGGCCGAACAGGAGGACCTCCGGGCTGCCCGCGCGGCGGGCGGCGCCGGCCAGGACGGAGCCTACGTGAAAGGCGTCGTGCACGCCGCCCTCGTCCTCCACCAGGACCGCGTCGTCAGCGCCCGTGCTAAGCGCCTTGCGCAGGATCTCCTCGGCCTCGGGCGGGCCGTAGGAGATCACCGTGACGCGCGTGGAGGGGTCTGCGTCCTTGACCAGGAGCGCGGTCTCGAGGGCGTTTTCGTCGTACGGCCCCATGACGTAGGGCGCCTCGGGCACGCTCGCGTCCTTCTTTTCCGGATCGACGCGAAAGCGGGCGGGCGGGATCTCAGGGTCGAGGATGCGCTTCAGGAAGACGGCGATGTGCACGGTGTTCCTCCTTGCGGCGGTCTCGGCGACGCGCGCCGGCCGCGCCCTCCCCGAGGGCGGGGCCATCGGGTAGCATGGAGGGGTCGCGCCGCCCGCGCGGGCGATCGGCCCCACTCTGCCGCCAGGAGGCGACCGGCCACGCTCGTACCCCTACCCTACCGCATCGCGCCCCCGGGCGCGAAGACCGGCCCCCTGGCCATCGCGCCTCGGCTCCGGCGCGTCCGGATAGGAGGCGGCGCATGAGCGCCCCCATGCGCCGCCTGCTCGTCCTGGG
>JAKASY010000603.1:0-1171 GCA_021817625.1 Bacillota bacterium
AGAAGCTGATGACCACGCTCGGTGAGGGCGGCGCCGTCGTCACCGACGACGACGAGGCGGCGCGGCGCCTGCGCGCGATCCGCCAGTTCGGCAGCGGCATGTATTGGGGCAGCAACTACAAGATGACCAAGGTGCAGGCCGCCGTGGGCTCTGTGCAGCTGCGGCGTCTGGACCAGATGATCGCCGAGCGCCGCGCGGTGGCCCGTCAGCGGGATGCCTGGCTCCAGGGCGTGGGATTGCAGCTGCCCCACGAGCCGCCGGAGTGCAGGCACACGTACTACCTCTACACGCTCGTCGTCCCGCCGGCGTGGGCCGGGGGCCCGCGCGACCGCCTGCTGGCCGTCCTGCGCGACCGTTACGGCGTCGACACCGTGGTCGCCAATCCGCCGGTGCACACGCAGGTACCCCTGATCGCCCACGCGACGCAGGGACAGAGCCTGCCGGTGTCCGAGGACCTCGGCAAGCGTCTTTTCTGCCTGCCCATCCACCCCAGGATGCCGGAGGCCGACAACGCCTATATGTGCGCGGCGCTGTGGGCCGCGGTCGAACAGGTGCATGCGGAAGGCGCGGCCCCGGCCGCAGTGTGAGCGCAGACGGCCGGATGGCGCAGCGCGGCCCGCGGCTACGCCATCCGGTCCAGATGCACCACGGCCCCCAGCGTCGCCTGCGCGGCCAACCGCACGTTTTCGATGTCGACCAGCTCCGGTACGTCGCCCGGCTGATGGTAGTTGGGATCCGCGTACGGGAACGAACCGATCTGGATGACCGCCGCCGCAAAGCCCGCCTTCACGAACGACCCGTCGTCGTCGTTGGGATGGGGCCGGCTGACCTTCGACTGGCGGAGCGGCAGGCCGTACGCCTCGACCACCTCGGCGGTGAGGTCGGCGAGCGCCTCGCCTTCCGGGGTCGCAAATCCGGTCACGTTGGCGCGCACGCCCGCCGCGCGGTCCTCGGGCGCCACCGCCCCGACGCCGTCGAGGTTCCATACGCCGATCACGCGGTCGCCCCGCTGGCGCATGTCCCGCGCCGCCGCCTCACTGGTCCACGGCAGGTGCTCCTCATTGCAGAAGAGGAAGCGCAGCGTGTGCCGCGGACTGTAGTCGGCCAGGGCCGCGGCCACCTCCAGGTGCGCGACGGTGCCGACGCAGTTATCGTGCGCCCCAGGCGAATC
>JAKASY010000603.1:1181-2657 GCA_021817625.1 Bacillota bacterium
CTGCGAGTCCTTGTGCGATACCAGTACGATGACGCCAGCCGCGGCATCGGCGCCGGGGCGCTCGGCCACCAGGTTGTACACCGTGTACCAGGGATCGCCGGGCTCGGGCCTGGCGTAGTTGCTGCCGCCCCGCGGCTCGGCGGCATAGCGCAGGGCCTGCACACGGCACGGGTGCCGCGCGACATCATAGCCGGACACGGCCAGCGCCGCCTCGATCACGCGGTCCGCCTCGTCGAGCGTCGACACGCTCTGTCCCGGCCGCGCGTAATTGGCCTTGCGGAACGGCAGAGGATCCTTGCTGAGGTGAAACAGCCGCTGCCGCATGCGCTCTCCGTCGATCCGCGCCATGCGCACCCGGACATCCTCCAGCGGCGTCACCGCGCACCCGCTCCTTCCGCCTCGGCGATCCGCGCGCGCGAGGAGGGCAGGTCCGCACCCTTTGCCACGGTGCGCGCCGCCGATGGCCGGGTCATCGGCTCAACCCGCTTCTGGAACCTCGAGTTCTGGCCTTGGCCCGACGGCCATCCGCTCGGCGGGCGGGACGGCCCCGACGCATGCGAGATCGGCCATACGTGGCTCTCGCCGTCGGCGATCCGCACGGGGGCCAACACGGAGGCCAAGTACCTCATGCTGCGGCACGCCTTCGAGGCATGGCAGGTCCACCGGGTGTGCCTGCACACCGACGCCCGCAACGAGCGCTCGCGCGCCGCCATGGAGCGCATGGGCGCGCGCTTCGAGGGAGTGCTGCGGGCCCACCGCATGGCCGCGGACCTGACCGTGCGCGACAGCGCCCGCTACTCCGTCGTGGCGGGCGAGTGGCCGGCCGTAAAGGCGCGCCTCGAAGGCTATCTGGCGCGCCCCTAGAGGCAGGGGTGCCCTGCCCTGGCGCGGTGCGGGCGCGCGCCCCAGTGCGGCCGGCCCCGGGGCCGCATGCGTGCGGGGCGGGAGCCTTGCGCCCCCGCCCCGCCGTGTTGTGCTCCGTCCGCCTAGCCCAGGTGATACTTGGCGAGGCGGGCGTTCACCTCATCCCAGTCCACCGTCTTCATGAAGTTCTCGATGTACGGCGGGCGCTTGACGCCGTAGTCGATCGTGTAGGCGTGCTCGTAGGTGTCCAGCACGAGCAGCGGGATGGCCGACCAGATGGCGCCCACGTTGTGCGAGTCCTGCGAGTAGTTGTGCAGGCGCCCGTCGTCCAGGTCGTACGCCAGGACAACCCAGCCGCGCGCAGCGATGCCGGAGGCCTTGTAGTCCTCCACCCACCTCTCGAACGAGCCAAAATCGCGGTCGATGAGCTCCTTGATCTTGCCCGTGGGCGGCCCGCCCTTGCCGCCCATGTTGTAGAAGTACGCCTCGTGCAGCTTCACGCCGTTCAGAGCGAACGACTCCTCGGTCTTCAGCGCGCGAAACTCGCTGTACGTCTGGTTCGCCTTCGAGCGGTCGACGGTCTCGTAGCCGCGCCAGATCTCGTTCGTCAGA
>JAKASY010000604.1 GCA_021817625.1 Bacillota bacterium
CGTGCGCGCGCCGATCACCGCCGCCGAGATCCACGGGGAGAGCGGCCTTGATGGCGCGGACCTGCCTGCGCCGCGCGCCTCCCTCGACCCCCGCCCGGCGGCCCACCTCATCGCCGAGTGCGTGCGACGCTTCCCCGGCGAGGTGACGCTCATCCCCACAGGCCCGCTCACGAACGTCGCCCTCTCCCTCCGGCTCGCCCCCGACATCGCCCCGAAGATCCGGCGCATCTCCCTCATGGGCGGGAGCGCCGGCGCCGGGAACACGACGGCGAGCGCCGAGTTCAACATCCTGGCGGACCCCGAGGCCGCCGACATCGTGTTCTCGAGCGGCGTGCCGATCACGATGTGCGGCCTCGACGTCACCCACCAGGCGCTGGCCGATGCCGCCGTGCTCGGGCGCCTCAGGGCCCTCGACACGCCGGTGTCGCGGGCCGCCGTGGGGTGGCTTCGGTTCTTCGGCGAGACCTACCGGCAGGTGGAGGGTCTGCCGTCTCCGCCGGTGCACGACGTGTGCGCCCTCATGGCGGTCGCCCACCCCGAGCTGTTCGAGTCGCGGCGGCTGGCCGTGGTCGTGGAGCGCCTTGGCACGCATACGGCCGGGCGGACGGTGTGCGACCTCAGGCCGCGGGCGCAGGGACAGGGCAGCGTCGACGTCGCCTTCGCCCTCCAGCGCGAGGCGTTCTGGGAGGTCGTGCTGACCGCGCTCGGCGCGTACCCCCGGGAGGTGGCATAGCGGATGGCGCAACCGACGCGCGAGGGACCCTTCGACCTCCTGGTGCGCGACGTGCGCGTGGTGAGCGTCGCCACCGGCGAGACGACCCCGGGCCACATCGGCGTGCGCGCCGGGCGCATCGTCACGCTGCGCGCCGACGCCGACGCCCCGGCCCTAGAGGCGGTCGAGGGCGCGGGCCGGTTCGCCGTGCCCGGCTTCGTCGACGCCCACATGCACATCGAGTCGAGCTTTCTCACGCCCGCGGCCTTCGCCCCGGCGGCTCTGGCCCGCGGCACGACCACCGTCGCCGCCGACCCGCACGAGATCACCAACGTGGCCGGCGAGCGCGGCGTGCGCGCCATGCTCGCGGCAAGCCGCGGCCTTGACCTCGACATCTACTACCTCGTCCCGTCGTGCGTGCCGTCGGTGCCGGGTCTCGAGACCTCCGGCGGCGTCATCGGGGCCGAGGAGACGCGCCGCCTCCTGCGCCACCCGCGCGTCCTGGGCCTGGGCGAGGTCATGGACTACCGCGGCGTGATCGATGGCGACAGCCGCATCACGGCGATCCTCGACGCAGCGCGCGCGGCGGGGCGGCGCGTGCGCGTCGAGGGGCACGCGCCCAACCTGCGCGGCGACGACCTCGAGGCGTTCATGCGAGCCGGCGTGCGCACCGACCACACGGACAACGAGACGGTCGCTTGGCTGGAGAAGATGCGCCTGGGCATGTTCGCCGAGCTGCAGGCCAAAGCGCTTCGCCCCGATCTGGTGGCCGCCATCGACGCCCTACCCCTCCTGCCGCCCTTTGCCCTCGTCACCGACGACGTCGCGACCGACACCCTGGTGCACGAGGGGCACCTCGACCGCGTGGCGCGCATCGCCATCGAGCTCGGCATGGCCCCAACGGCCGTCTTGCGCGCCCTGACGCTCTGGCCAAGCCTGCACCTGGGCCTCGTGGACCGCGGCCAGCTCTCTCCGGGGCTGCGCGCCGACATCGTCCTCACCGACGATCTCGCGCGGCTTGCGCCCGCTTGCGTGATCGCCGGCGGCCGGCTGGTCGCGCGCGACGGGCGCCCGCTTCGGCCCGCCCGCCACGCCGGACGAACGTGGCTGCCGTTCCGCGACAGCCTGCGCCTGGGCGGCCGGATGGCCCTTGCGCCGGAGGACCTGCGCTGGCGCGTGCGGGCGGGCGCCGGGCGCCGCCGCCTCCCGGCCATGGGCTGGCGCTCGACGGACAACCGCACGGCGGCGCTCGAGGTCAGCCTCGACGTGGCCGCGGACGGCACGGTCGCGTGGCAGGGCCGGTGCGCGCTCGTGTGCGTGTTGGAGCGCTACACCGGGCGCATGGGCCGCGCCTTCGCTCCGCTCCTCGGGCTCGAGCTGGACGATGGCGCCGTGGCCACGACGTATGCCCACGACAGCCACAACCTGACCGTCGTGGGCGCCTCCGAGCGCGCCATGGCGGTGGCGGCCACGGCGGTGGTGCGGGCCGGCGGCGGCATCGCCGTGGCCCGGGGAGGCGAGGTGCTTGCGCTCCTGCCCCTGCCGATCGCGGGCATCCTTTCGGATCGGACGGCGGACGAGGTCGCGGCCAGCGCGGCCGCCGTGCGCGAGGCGATGGCGGCCATCGGCTACCGCCACTTCAACCCCTTCATGAGCGTGGCCACGCTGCCGCTCTTGGTCAGCCTGGAGCGCAAGCTCTCGGACAGGGGGCTCGTCGACGTCGACCGGCGCGCCCTCACGCCCGACCCTGACGGCATGCCCGCGACGCCATGATCCGGTAGCGCCGGCCCCTTCTTCCAGACGTCCCGGGGCATGGACGCCCCGGGCCGCCGGGCATCCTCAGGAGCGGACTCAGGCCAGAACCGGAGGGAGGGCGAGGATGGCGATCACGACCAAGGAGCTCTCGTACGTCTCCGACGTGGCGAAGCTGGAGGCGCT
>JAKASY010000605.1 GCA_021817625.1 Bacillota bacterium
GCCGCCGCCCACGGCCAGGAGACCCGTCTGTTCCTCGGCGTGCTCTTCATGTCGGCGACCGTGGTCGCCATCAACGCCTCGCTCTGGCGGCCGCTCTACCGCCTGGCGGAGACGCGCTTCCACATCGAGTGAGATCCTGCCGGCAAGGGAGGTGGCACGATGTCGCAGACCCTGGGCGCACCCGCGCAGGCCGTGGTCGTGGCCCTGCGCGGCGTCTCCAAGTCGTACCGTATGCCTGGCGGCGCCCAGCGCGAGGTCCTGAGCAACATCGAGCTCACGGTGCGCGAGGGCGAGTTCGTGTCGCTGCTCGGGCCGTCCGGCTCCGGCAAGTCGACGGTCCTGCGCATCATCGCCGGCCTCGTGCCGCCGAGCGAGGGACGGGTGGACATCCGCAGCGTTCCGGCCGCAGCCTCGCACGGCGGCGTGGCGATGGTCTTCCAGTCCTTTGCCCTCTTCCCGTGGCTGACCGTCCTCGAGAACGTCGAGATGGGCCTTCGCGCCCGCGGCGTGCCGACCGAGCAGCGGCGCGAGCGGGCCGTCAAGGTGATCGACATGATCGGCCTCGACGGCTTCGAGAGCGCCTACCCGAAGGAGCTCTCCGGCGGCATGCGCCAGCGCGTCGGCTTCGCCCGCGCCCTCGTCGTGGAGCCGGACATCCTCCTCCTGGACGAGGCCTTTTCGGCCCTCGACGTGCTCACCGCGGAGAACCTGCGGCGCGACCTCCTGGAGCTGTGGATCGAGCGCAAGATCCCGACGCGGGCGATCATCGACGTCACGCACTCGATCGAGGAGGCCGTGTACATGGCAGACCGGGTGCTCGTCCTGCGGGGCGACCCGGCGAGCATCGTGGCCGACGTGCCCATCACCCTGCCCCACTGGCGCGACAAGCAGGATCCGGCCTTCCTGCGCCAGGTCGACGACATCTACGGCGTGATCACCCGCCGCCGCGCCGAGCCGAGCGCGCACCCCCTCGGGCGGCTGCGCGACGAGCGCCTGCCCCAGGTGCCGGCCGGCGCGCTCACGGGCCTGATCGAGCTCCTCGAGGACCGCGGCCGGCCGGTCGACCTCTACCGCCTGGGCGAGGAGCTGGTGCTCGACATCGAGGACCTCCTGCCGATCGTCGAGGCCGCGGAGCTCCTCGGCTTCGCGCACGTCGTCGAGGGCGACATCGCCCTCACCGAGGCGGGCCGGCGCTTCGCCGAGGCGAGCGTGCTCGAGCGCAAGGAGATGTTCCGGGAGGCGGTCGAGGAGGCCGTGCCGGCGCTCGGGCGGATCCTCGCCGTGCTTCGCCAGAAGAGCAACCACAAGATGCCGCGGGAGTTCTTCCAGAACATCTTCGAGCGCCAGATCGGGTCGGCGCAGGCGACGCGCCAGCTCGACGTGCTCATCGACTGGGGCCGCTACGCCGAGCTCCTCGCCTACGACGACGAGGTGCGCCAGATCTACCTCGAGGAGGAGCCGGAGGAGGCGGACGAGGAGGGAGACGGCGGTCCGGGCGACTCGACGCCCGGCCCCGAGGGGTCGGAGGGCGACGGCGGTGCGCCCTAGGCGCGGCGGCGAAGGCGCAGGGCCGGCAGGCGGCCCCGGGGGACAAGTCCTCCGGGGCCTCGTCGTGGAGCGGCTCGAGGCCGGGCCGCGGCGACGCCTTGCCGGGCGCGCCCGCCTCCTGTACCGCCCAGGGCTCGGGAGGCCCGGGCGCCGGCCGGAGCTCCTGGCCGTCGCCGACGCCTGGAGGCCGCACATCCTCGTCGTGCGCAACGAGACCCGCGTCGACGCCGAGCTGCTCGCCCACCTACCCGGCCTGCGCGTGGTCGGACGCGTGGGCAGCGGCCTCGATAACGTCGACGCCCCTGCCCTCGCGGCCCAGGGCACGCGGCTCGTGCACGCGCCGGGCGCGGGCGCCGCGGCCGTCGCCGAGCTGGTGTTCGCCTACCTCCTGCACGTCGCGCGGCCGCTCACCCGCGCCGACGCTGCCGTGCGGGCAGGCGGCTGGCCGCGCGAGGCGGTCGCCGGCTTCGAGCTCGCCGGCAAGCGGCTGGGCATCGTCGGCCTTGGTGAGATCGGCAGCCGCGTCGCTCTCCGCGCCCGCGCCTTCGGCATGCGGGTGGCCGCCTCGGACCCGGGCCGCCCACGCCACCACGTCGCCTATGACGAGCTCGGCGTCGAGCCCATGGCGCTCGACCGCCTTCTCGCCACGAGCCGCTTCGTCACCGTGCACGTGCCGCTCACCGCCCGCACCGTCGGCCTGATCGACGCTCGCGCCATCGGTCGCCTGGCGCCCGACGCCCACCTCCTGGTCACGGCGCGTGGCGGCGTCGTCGACGAGGACGCCCTGGCTCGCGCGCTGCGGGCCGGCCGGCTGGCCGGAGCGCTGCTCGACGTGCGCGCGATGGAGCCGCCGCTGCAGCCGGACCCGCTCAGGGACGTGCCGGGGCTCGTGCTCACGCCGCACATCGGCGGCCTTACGCCGGAGGCGCGCCGGCGGGCTGGCGACGCGGTGGTGGACGGCATCTTTGAGAGCCTGGGGGCGGCCGCTCCGGACACGGGCGGGTGAGGCCGGCGCGGGCGGCCGCAGGCACGCCCACAGCCACCTGGCCCGCACGCGCCAGCCGCCCGCGCATGCTACGACTCCGGCGGCGCAGG
>JAKASY010000606.1:0-918 GCA_021817625.1 Bacillota bacterium
CTTGGCGAGGTCCTGCTGGATGATGCCGAGGTCCGCGATCCAGTCGGTCCAGCCCGTCGGACACTCCAGGGTGAAGGTCAGCTGCTTGCCGCCTGCGTTCACCAGCTGGTGCTGGGCGTTCATCTTGTAGCCGATGGACCGAAGCAGGGCGAGGGCCTTCGGCGGGCTGTAGTTGTAGGCGTACTTGCTGGCCAGGGCCTTGTCGCGCCAGCTGCTCCAGAGGGCAGGCGGCAAGAGCGACTGGTCGGCCGGCGGCTCGTAGCCGTACTCCCCCTTCTTGTAGATCGCGCTCCGGTTGACGGCGTAGGCGATCGCCTGGCGGAACTTCACGTTGTTGAACGGCGCCATCGTCAGGTTGAAGTAGATGCTCACGGGGGAGGCGAGCGGGAAGTAGTAGTGGTAGTACGTCGGGTTCCTGGCGATGTACGCCTGCTGGATGCCGGGCTCGAACAGCACGGCCTGGTCGAACATCCCCTGCGACATCTGCAGGTCGGAGGTGGTGTTGCTGGTGAGGGCGACCTCCTTGATCATCGGCACGCTGATCTGCGAGGCATCCCAGTAGAGGGGGTTCTTCTTCATCGTGTAGGCCTGGGGCGTGAACTGGTCGACGACGAACGGCCCGGTCACGATCGGGTTCGTATCGGTGAACGTCGTCGGGTTCACGCCCGTGAACTGCGCCGGGTAGACGATCGGCAGCTCGTCGATGAACTGGGCAAAGGGGATGTCCACGCTCCGGAAGTGGAACGAAACCGTGTCGCCCGACGCCGACACGCCCGTGATCTGCTTCCATATGCCGTTCGTGTCCAGGGCCGGGTACTTCTTCAGCAGGTCGAACGTGAAGACGACGTCCTGCGCCGTGAACGGCTTGCCGTTGCTCCACTTCACGCCCTGGCGCAGGGTGAACTCCAGCGTCTTGTC
>JAKASY010000606.1:928-2637 GCA_021817625.1 Bacillota bacterium
GGGACAGGGGGTTGAAGTCGTCCGTGAACGTCGGCGACCCGTCCTGGTCGCCCAGGGTCAGCGTGGCCGTGCCCATCGTCGCGTGGTGATTGGCCGCGGTGACACCTGCGGCCGTGGCCGCCATGGCCAGCGTCGACGCGGCGACGGTCGCCATGATGCCCGCGATAAGGCGTTTCATCGCTTCCATCCTTCCCGGTGGAAACTCGGTCGGGAATCCGCCCTCGTCGCCGAGGCGGCCTGTCCCGCTCCACGGGTCGAGCGGCGCCGGACCGGCGCACCGCCGGTCGCCCCGGCCGCGCCTGTGCGGGTACGGCTGGACGACCGCCGGCACGGCGCGGCGTTGGGCCCCTCGGGCCTTGGGGGCCGGCGCCCGCACCGGCCCGCGACGACGGGTTCGTCGCGCTACCGGCCCCGGCGTGCGCGCCCGCCGCCGACGGCGGGGCGCCCTTCCCTCCGGGCCAACACTACCCCCGACAACCCCGTCCCGACCTTAAAGTTGAATGTCGGCCACCTTAAGAACACGACCGGGTCCGCGCTCGCAACGTAGGAAACGCCGGGCCGGACCGCCAATATCCGCCAGGTGATTGCCCTTTGGGTCATGGAGGATCGCCCCTTCGGGGCTGAGCGCCCGCTGGTCGCGGCGGTGCTTCGTGCCGCCCACGGCCAGGGCGCCGGCCCGCCGCTACAGGTGCACAGCCTGGCCTGGAGCCGTGCGTGGTCGCGCGTGCGCACGGCCGTCCTCCAGGGGTCGCTGCCCGACGTTCTCGAGGTCGGCACGACCTGGCTTCCCGCCCTCATGGCCCTCGGCGTCCTCGTGCCGGCGCCGGCGGAGGCGCCGCGTCGGCCGCGCTGGCCGCCGACGGGCGTAAGCGAGCGGCGTTACACCGTCCCCTGGACCTGGGACATCCGCTTTCTCTACTTCTCGCGCAGCGAGCTTAACCGCGTCGGCATGACGCCGCCCGATCTGCTCACCATGGACGGGCTCGGCGAGGCGGCGCGGCGCGTGCGCGACGCGGGCCGGCGCGAGCCGGTGGCCATCTGCGGCCGGCCGGAGCCCGCCCTGGTGCACAACGCGGCGACCTGGATCTGGGCCGAGGGCGGCGACCTCGGGGCGACCGGCCAGGGCTGCGGCCTGGCGCCCGGAGGTCCCGGCTTCCGCGGCCTGGAGAGGCTGCTCGACTGGGCACGGCAGGGCCTCATCGCGCCGTCCGCCCTGGAGCTCGGCGGCGTCGACGTGTTCGACCGCTTTGCGGCGGGCGACTACGCCTTCGTCCTGGCCCCGGCCATCGGCACCTCGTGGGGCACCTTCGGCGACCCCGACATCGCGGTCGTGCCCGTGCCCCAAGGCCGCTTTGTGCGCACCACGTTCGGCGGCGGCAGCTTCCTCGTCGTGACGCGGGGCTCGCTCGACCCCGACCGCGCCTGGGAGGCGCTTGGCCACCTCACGCACGACACGCGGTCGGCGCTCGCCGCCCACCATGCGACCAACCGGGCGCTGATACGCCAGGCCTTAAGCGAGGTCGGCCTCGGCCTAACGGTCCCCGCCTTCATCGCCCAGCGCGTTCACCCGATGCCGCACGCCCCCGCCTGGGCCGTGGTCGAGAACCGCCTGGCCGAAGCCATGTCGGACTGGCTCCTGCGCGCGAGCCGCGGCCTGGCGCCCGACGCGCGCGCCGAGGCGAGCGCCCTGAACGCGGATCTCGTGCGCC
>JAKASY010000607.1 GCA_021817625.1 Bacillota bacterium
CACGACGTGGCCGCCTGCGCCTCCAGGTCGGAACGCACTGGCCCGTTCGGGCGGCCGACCACACCGGGGTACGCGAGCGCTGCCGGCAGGCCGCACAGGCATATAGCGGCCCCCAGGAGGAGCGCCGTGGTGGCACCCCAGGCCGAGGCGGCCAGGGCCAAGAGCGCGACGATGCCGGACGTAAGCGCGTTCGAGACGCCGAACACCATTCCTGACGCCATGGCTACGCGATCGGGCAGGAGATTCTGACCCATCACCGTCGTCACGGCGAATCCGGACATTCCGAAGAAGCCGGCCAGCGCGGCGAACGGATAGATCCACGGACCGCGGGCCAGCGCGAAGGCGCCGAGGCTCAGCGTCGTGGCTATGCAGGCCAGCGCGAGCACGCGATGGTGCGCCATGCGATCTCCCGCGTGCCCACCCGCGATGGTTCCGACGCTACCGGCGAGCATCATCACCCCGATCACGGCGGACGACCCGAACAGCGCGGCCACCGTGTGATGGTGCAAGAGCGGCCAGAACGTCGAGATCGTCGAGGTGGCCGCGCCACCGGTGACAGCGATGAGCATGACCATGGCCAGAGGGGCGGCACGTCCTTGCAGGCGTCGAAGCGTCGACACCTCGTTGCCCGCGCCCAGGCTTGGCGCGGCCGGCGCGCGCCTGCGGTCGGCGCGGCGGCCGGCCGAGCCGAGTACCGTCGCCAGGATCAGGCCCGGCACCGCCATCGCAGCCAAGCCGGCAACGCCAAGCCAGGCGGCGCACGCCACCATGAGCACCGGGCCCACGGCTCTCCCGACCGTGCCACCCATGAAGAACACGGAGGTGTACTGCCCCGGGCGCGAGCCGGATGCTGACCGCACGAGCGAGAGGCTCGGCGGATGGAAGGCGCCGTTGGCGACGCCCGCAACCGCCGCCAGCGCCAGGAACACGACGACCTCGTGCACGAGGCCAAGAAGCCCGGTACAGACCGCAACAACGGCGAACGCGATGGGGGCGAGGAGGGCGCTCCCCCGCCGGTCGGACATCTCGCCGAACACCGGCTGCAGGATCGACGACGCCACGCCGACGCCGGTGATCACGAGCGAGCCCGACACAAGGCCAAAGCCCATCGCGGCAGCGACGAGCGGGACAAGCGCCGGGTAGACGTTTCCGTAAGCGTCGCACACCGCGTGGCTGATTGTGGCGAGGGCAACGGCGGTCGCGCTGGGCGGCTGGGCCGTCTGCGGCGTGTCGGTCATGGGGGCCCGTTCGTTCGCGCGAACCGAACCCCCTGCCGCCGACAGCGGCCCAGAACGCTCACCTCCTCGCCACGACGGCCGAACCCAGAAGGGCCTGCTGGATCGGGACGAGTGGGCGAAAGCTCAGACGCCCGGGCCGCAGCCCCTCGCCGGGAGGGCGGTGTGCGTCACTCGCGCCCCAGCGCAGGTGGGTCTGGCGTCTCCGGCCAAGCGACGTAGAGCTCCGCAGTCTTCTTGCCGCTTCGCACGTCTGCCGGTGCCCGGTACTCGGCTTCCTGGAGACCGGCGGGCAGCCTTCCCAGTGCGAAGAGACGCTCGGCCATCCACCAGTCCCGCGGGCTGACCATGCGCCCTTGCTCGTGCAGCGCGGCGAGCGCCGCGCGGTCGAGCCACGCCGCCTCCACGATCTCCCGCCCGTCCGGCCGGACACGCGCCGCGTCCACTTTCATGCCGAATATGTACAAGACCCGCCCGTAGTGGTGGACGGCCAAGAGCCCAAGCACGGTCGGAACAACCTGGAGCTCCTCTCGCACCTCGCGAGCGAGCGCGTCCTTCGGCAGCTCGCCCGCCTCGATGCCGCCACCGGGAAACGCCCACTGGCCCGCGACCGGCTCGTAGGCGTGGCGGACGACCAGGAGCCGCCCGCCTGCCATTGCGATGCCGAGTACGCCTTCCCGCTCGTGCCTCGCCGTTGTGCTCACCCTCGCAGGGGATTGTCCGAAAGGCCGCTGGCGGGCGCCCGCGCTTCCGCCTGTGCATCGACGTGGTGGCCGGTGCGCACGGCGCCTGGCCCAAGAATGCCACCACTCCCCTGCCCGTGTCGTGGTGGACGAGCGCCCCACCGATCGAGCTTGCTGCAGTTCACCACGTCCGGGCCCGTGACCGTCGCGCGCACCGCGGTGACCGTGCCACCCGCCAGGACGTCCGCGTCCCCTCGCCTGCTCAGATGCCGCCCCTGGCTCCCGTGCCACTCGACGCTCCTCCCCTGATAGACACAAGGATCGCGGCCAAGCGCCCCATGGCGTCCCACCATGCGCCGATGGGACAGGGCGGCCACCCTGCGTCCGCTCCGCAGGCGCCCCGCTGCGTTGCTGGCGGTCCCGCGCGCGGTGGCCGCCCGACGCGCCGGCCGGCACTTCTCGGCTGCCACCCGCGGTGCGCCCTGCCGAATGCGCCCGCCGGGCGCCGCTTGCGGGCGGTGTCTGCGCGGGCGTCGCGGGCGACACTAGCGCCAGGCGCGACCGCGCCCAGGGGGTGGTGACCTCGCCCGCATTCCTCGCCATCGGCAGCGCCGTGCTCGCCGGTCTTCACCTGCCCGTGCCGGCGCCGCCCATTCGCCTCGCGGAGATGCTCTACGCCCGGCTGTCCGTGCGCCTCACGCTGGCAAGCGG
>JAKASY010000608.1 GCA_021817625.1 Bacillota bacterium
GGCGCGACGAGCAAGGCGCCGCGTCACGCGATCGCCTTCAAGTACGAGGCCGAGGAGGGCGTCACGCGCGTTCTGGACATCATCGTCCAGGTCGGCCGCACCGGCGCGGTCACCCCGACCGCCCTGCTCGAGCCGGTGGAGCTTGCCGGCAGCCGGGTGGGCCGCGCCACCCTGCACAACGAGGACATCATCCGCGCGCGCGACGTGCGGATTGGCGACCGCGTGGTGGTGCGCAAGGCGGGCGAGGTCATCCCCGAGGTGGTGCGCAGCCTGCCCGAGGGCCGTACGGGCACCGAGCGCGTGTTCCACTTCCCGGAGCGCTGCCCCGAGTGCGCGACGCCGCTCGTGCGGGCGGAGGGCGAGGCGGCCTACCGCTGCCCGAACGAGCGCTGTCCGGCGCGCATCCGCGAAGGCCTGCTCCACTTCGTCTCGCGCGCGGCGATGGACGTCGACGGCTTCGGCCCGAAGATCCTCGACGCCCTTCTGGCGAGCGGCCGCGTGCGCTCGGCGGCGGACCTGTACACGCTCACGGCGGAGGAGCTGGCCGCCCTGCCGCGGCTGGGCGAGAAGAGCGCAGACAACCTCCTGGGCGCGTTGGAGGAGAGCCGCCACCGACCCCTGTCGCGCCTCCTCTTCGCCCTCGGCCTGCGCCACGTGGGGGTGCGGGCGGGCGAGGCGCTCGCGGATCACTTCGCGGTCGTAGGGCGCCTGGCCGAGGCCGATCTGGACGCCCTGACGGGCGTGGCGGACGTCGGGCCGGCCACGGCGGAGAGCGTCCGGTCCTGGTTCGACGAGGAGGGAAACCTGGCGCTGCTTGACGCCCTGGCGTCGGCCGGCGTCGAGGCCGCCGACCGCCGTCGCGCGCCGCCGCCGCGGTCGTCGGATGCCGCGGTGGCGCCGGAGGGGCCGCTCAGCGGGCGTGAGTTCGTGTTCACGGGCCGCCTGAGCGTGCCCCGGGCCGAAGCCGAGGCCGCGGCCCGCGCGGCGGGGGCGTCGATCGGCGAGCGCGTCACGCGCCGCACCGACGTCCTCGTCGTGGGCGAGGGCGCAGGGTCAAAGCGCCTGCGCGCCCAGGAGCTGGGAATCGAGGTATATGATGAGGCGACGTTCTGGCGCGCGCTGGCTTCACGCGAGCAGGAATCGTCTGACGAGCCGTCGAACCGGGCCCCGTCTAAGTCGTAAGCCCCGGAATTCCGGGGCCGACTAGCGTAGGCGCCAATGAGGGGGCGAGATTCCTGGCCGAGCACTTGCTGGAAGTGCGCAACCTGCACACCATCTTCGATACAGAGGATGGCGTCGTCCCCGCTGTGGATGGCGTCGACCTTTACATCGACTCCGGCGAGACCTTGGGCGTGGTGGGCGAATCCGGATGCGGGAAGAGCGTTACGTCGCTGTCGATCATGCGCCTTGTGGGACGTCCGGGGCGCATCGCGGACGGTGAGGTGCTGTTTGACGGCGTCGATCTCCTGAAGAAGCCCGAGTCCGACATGCGTCAGATCCGTGGCAACCAGATCTCGATGATCTTCCAGGAGCCGATGACCTCCCTGAACCCGGTCTACACGGTCGGCGACCAGATTGCCGAGGCGATCGTCCTCCACCAGCACAAGAGCCGCAGAGCGGCGTTCCAGCAGGCGGTGGAGATGCTGCGCACGGTCGGCATCCCGGCGGCCGAGCGGCGCTCGCACGAGTACCCGCACCAGATGTCGGGCGGCATGCGCCAGCGCGTGATGATCGCGATGGCGCTTTCCTGCAACCCCAAGCTGCTCATCGCCGACGAGCCCACGACGGCTCTCGACGTGACCATCCAGGCCCAGATTCTTGAGATCATGCGCGATTTGCAGAAGAACTTCGGCTCCGCGATCATGATCATCACCCACGACCTGGGCGTCATCGCCGAGACCGCGAGCCGCGTGGACGTCATGTACGCGGGCAAGGTGGTCGAGGAGGCGGACGTGAGGACCCTGTTCGCCATGCCCCACCACCCGTACACCGAGGGCCTTCTGCATTCGATCCCGCGCCTGGACACGCCGAAGGGGCGCCTGCACGTGATCGAGGGCGTGGTGCCCAACCCGCTGGCCCTGCCCAAGGGCTGTCGGTTTGCGCCGCGCTGCCCGTACGTGCGTGACATCTGCCGTGAGAAGGAGCCCCCGCTCATGGAGGTCGCGCCGAGCGTGAAGGCCGCCTGCTGGGTGCCGATATCGGAGCGCAGGCCGCAGCAGGAGGCGGTGTCGTGAGCGTGCAGAAGCAGGATGAGGTCCTCCTCGAGGTGCGCGACCTCAAGAAGTGGTTCCCGATCACCGGCGGCATCCTGTCGCGCGTCGTGGCGAACGTCCAGGCCGTCGACGGCGTGAGCTTCGACATCCTCAAGGGCGAGACGCTGGGACTCGTGGGCGAGTCCGGCTGCGGCAAGACCACCACCGGCCGCCTCATCCTGCGCCTGATCGAGCCCACGTCGGGCAGTGTGAAGTTCGAGGGCACGAACGTCTACGATCTGCACGGCGAGCAGATGCGGCGCCTTCGCCGGCAGATGCAGATCATCTTCCAAGACCCGTATGCATCCCTCAACCCGCGCATGACGATCGGCGACATCATCGGCGAGCCGCTGGAGATTCACGGCGTGG
>JAKASY010000609.1 GCA_021817625.1 Bacillota bacterium
GTCACCGACCGGGATCCAATTGGCGGCCCGATAGCTGGTGCCCTGGAAGCGCTCCTTGTCGACGAAGGTCTCGAGGAGCACAGGGCGGTAGCCGTAGCGCGCCTGCCAGTCGTCGGCCAGCTGGCGACAGGCCAAGGCGAGCACGGACGAGGCCAGGTAGCGCACGCGCACATGCGGCAGAATGAGGAATCTGGCGTTGTTGACGACCAGGTGCAGGTGGCGCTCGCGCTGGTCGCGGTCCCAGCCGATGTGCTGGTCTCGGGGCATGACCTTCCAGGCTGCGGCGCCGAAGCCCAGGAGGGCGACAAGGCCGCGTCGGCTTTGCACCAGATAGCGGATCTGGGCGCCGGGTAGTGGCGTGTACCCCAGGTAGTGGTGGCGGGCGATCAGATCGCGCCACGCCGCCGCTTCGCTGCCCTTGCCCGCGACCGGCACCAACCGAAGGGGTTGAAGATCGCAAAGGCGCGCGTCGATCGACTCGGGCGCCATAAGGTGTTGGGCCGGGCGGTTCAGGTTCGGCTGGATCACCCGCGTGGGCACGGGCAGGTCGATATGGCCGTCCGCCTGCATGCGCAGGAGGGCAACCCGACACGAGACCGCCTTGAGGCCACCGTCGGGTTTGCGCCACGCCAGGGCGAGGCAGACCGCGCGGGAGATCGCCGCCCGCGTGGGGTAGCGTGCGCGGTCCTCGGTGATCGCGCGGATCGCGACCATCTCCGTCTCTGAAGGGGCGCCCGAGGTAGTGCAGGTCGGTACTCATCCCGCCCTGCGCCCGCCTTCGCGTGGGTCGGGCGCGGCCCGGGTGGAGACGGTCCATGCCAGGCGGTCTTCGTCCCGCAGGGCCCAGGGCAGGAAACGCTCAAGGTCCACGGGGGCATCGGCCGAGCGGCGCGCGCACGCCTCCAGGTAGGCGGTGAGGTAGGCGCGCGCGTTCAGTCCGTTCTGCGTTGCCGTGCCGAGGATGGTGAACATCACGGCGGCGAAGTGCCCGGCCCAATCGGCGCGGCTGCCATAGTAGTTCTTTCGCCCGACGACGGGGGTACGAAGCGCCCGCTCCGCCGCGTTGTTGTCGAGCGGGATGCGCGGGTCCTCGAGAAAGCGGGTGAGCTGTTGCCAGTGCTTGTCGACCGTGGTCAGGACGCGATCGGCCTCGTCGCGAAGGGGACCGTTGAGCTGGCGGGTGAGCGTACGGCGTAGACCGAGCACGTGGCGCTCGAGCGCGGCGCGCGCGGCTGCGTCACCGGGCTGGCGCGCCCATGCCCGCCGGAGGCGGAAGAGGGTGCGGATGCGCACGAGCCAGTCACGGGACCAGCGGCGGAGCGTGTGATCGGTGCGGCCGGCGCGCACGAAGAAGCGGCGGACGTGCGCCCAACAGTGGGCACGCTTGATGGCAGTCTGATCGAGGGCGAAGTAGGCGGCGCACATGTCGCAGACCACGTACCCCGATTCGGCCGGATCCTGGGGCACCAGGTTCTGCATGGCTGCGGCGGAGCGGTGCGGGTCGACGGCGTAGACGGTGACGTCCTCCCCTTGCGCGACCCAGAGCCAGTGGCGGTGGGATGTGCCGGGCTCGCCGAACACCAGCCAGCGGGTTTCGTCCATGTGTCGGATGTAGGTCGCGTCGAGGTGCTGGCGCAACGCTTCATACAGCGGCACGAGCAAAGGGAGCAGGGCATGGAGCATGCCGACGAGGCTGGACGGCGCCAGATCGAGCCCCTCCTGGGCAAGCATGCGTACGATGCGCAGGAGCGGCATGCCGAAGGCGTACTTCTGGACGAGAAGGAAGGCCAGGGAGGGAGCGGCGAGCAGACCGCCGGAGATGACCTTGGGGGCGGGTGGTGCTGCGATCACCGCGGGCTGAAGCGCCGCGTCCGATGGGCAGGCACACGAACGGACGAAGCGGGGGCGACGGTGGATCACGCGCTCGACCACGACGCGGACATGGATCTCCTGCGCGGTGTGGTCCGCGCCGACCTCGCTGTACGGCCTGCCGCAGCGGTTAAAGGCGGGGACGCCGCCGCGCGGGAGATGCACGACTTCGCGCGTGGGCAAGTGATCGTACGAGCGCCGACCGTGACCATGGCCGCCAGGCGACCTGCGCGCCACTGCTCTGGTGGAAGGTGCGTTGGGATCGAGCACCGCCGCCTCCACGTCGGGGGTGCGAGAGCGCTCGGAGCGCTTGAAGGCCATCTCCGCCACGCCGGTCAGCTTGCGCTTGAGGGCGGCGACTTCGGCGTCGAGTTCGGCTACCCGGCCCTCGAGTTCCAGGATCCGCTGGTCCCTCGCGGCCACCATGGCCGTGAGGGTCGCCACGTCCTGCGGTCCTGTTGTGTCCATGCACCCATCGTCATGGTCCGCTTTTCCAGTGTTCAGCCCTGCCGCAGTGTTCAGCCCTGTCGCATGGACTCGCTCTACTCCGTCACGCCGCGGCCACGATTACCCCCGGCCACCGACCATGTACCAGCAGGACGGCATCACCGTGTCGGTCCTGGCATTCGACCTCGCAGGCGACCTCGCAGGCGACCGGGTCCGCCGCATCTGGGCCATACGCAACCCGCACAAGCTCCGCCCCTGGAGGCCTTCCTGACGCGCCTCGTTCGGACATTGCCGCCGCCGCCA
>JAKASY010000610.1 GCA_021817625.1 Bacillota bacterium
CGGATGGAACGCGGCCGAGCCGAGGCCCATGATGCCCACGGCCACGTAGAGCAGGCCAACCGTGGGCATGCGTCCGAGCGCGAACAGGCCGGCCGCTGCCAGGGCCGGCCCCACGGGCAGGAGCCAGGTCATCGGGCGGCGGTCGCTCAGGGCGCCGAACGCGGGCTGGACGAACGACGAGGTCAGGTTCTGCAGCGTGACGAGAAAGCCGAGGGCGGCGTAGTTCAGGTGGAAGACCGCGTCCAGGAGGGGCAGCAGGCCGGCGACGGCGCCCGTGAGCATGTCGTTGGTGAAGTGGGCGACGCCCAGGTACGCGAGGATGCCCGAGTCCGCCGCCCGACGCGCCCGCGGTGCCGCCTCGAGCGGAGCGGCGCCGCCTTCGCTCACGCGCCGCCTACGCCGGTCGTGTCGGCGGCCTCGATGGAGGTCGCGGGGATCGTCCCCATGCGTCCGCGCTGGTAGTCCTCGACCGCCTGGACGATCTCCTCGTGGCTGTTCATCACGAACGGCCCGTAGTGGTAGATCGGCTCCCGGATCGGCAGGCCGCCGAGGAGCAGCACCTCGAGGGTCGCGCTCGGGCCGTCGGGGCGCGCGGCGGCCCGCAGCGTGAGGGCGTCGCCGGGGCCGAAGACGGCGAGCTGGTGGGCGGCCAGGGGACGCTCCTCGGCGCCGGCGCTGCCGCTTCCGGCAAGCACGTAGGCGAGGGCGTTGAAGTCGGGCCGCCACGGCAGACGCAGGCGTGCGCCCGGGCTCACGCTGGCGTGCACGAGGTCGATGGGCGTCCAGGTGCTGCCCGGTCCCTGGTGGCCGCCGAGCGCGCCGGCGATCACGCGCATGAGGGCGCCGCCATCGCTGCTGGACAGGAGGAGGAGGGCGCCGGCCTCGATCGGCTGGTAGCGGGGCGGCGTCCACTTGAGGCGCGCGGGCAGGTTGACCCACAGCTGCAGCCCGTGCATGACGCCGCCGTGGCGGAGCATCTCCTCGGTGGGCATCTCGTCGTGCAGGATGCCGCTGCCCGCGGTCATCCACTGCGTGGCGCCCTCGCGAATCAGGCCGCCGCCGCCGTTCGAGTCGTGGTGGACCATGGCGCCGTCCATCACGTAGGTGACGGTCTCGAAGCCGCGGTGCGGGTGCCAGGGGGCGCCGCGCGCCTCGCCGGGCAGGTACTCGACGTGCCCGATCTGGTCGAGGAGGAGGAAGGGGTCGGTCTCTCTCAGGCTGATCCCCTGGGCCGGAAACGGGCGGTGGACGGGAAAGCCGGCGCCCTCGAACGTGGAGTAGGCAGCGCTCACGCGGGCGACCGGGCGTTCGTGCGCGGGACCCTCCGGCGGCGCGGCGACGCGCGGCAGGACCAGGAGATCGCTTGCCTGCACGGCTGGCACGACGACACCCCCTTTTGTTGCTATGTAAAATATAGCGCATTGCCCGCAGAAGCGTCAAGGGCGGCGCACGGCTGCCGCGCTACGACGGCCACTCGACCGGCGTCGGCGGCGGCAGCGTGTGCACGGGCAGGTCCGCCTGCGCCTCGGCCCAGTCGGTGACCCGATCCATGGTCGTCCACCACACGCCCGGGTGGCCCTGGATGTGGCGGATCAGGCGCTCGACGACGCGCATGTACGCCCAGCGGCCGCTGATGAACGGGTGCAGGGTCAGGACGTAGCAGCCGCCGCTCTCGTAGTACCCGTCGAACTCCGTGCTCCAGAGGCGGAAGACGGTGTCGGGGTCGGCGATCGCCTTGTCGCGGTTGGCCCGCGTGTGACCCCAGTGCTCGGCGTCGTCGAGCAGCCAGTGGATCGGGATCTCGATCAGGCGCCCAGCGGCGGTCTCGAGGGCGTAGGGGCGCTCGTCGTCCATGAGGCTCGAGTCGGAGCGCACGCCGTTTCGCGCCAGGATCTCGGGCGTGCGCCGGTTGAGCTCCCAGGACGGCGAGCGGTAGATCGTCGGCGCCCTCCCCAGAAGCTCGCCCAGGACGGCCTGCGAGCGCCGCAGCACCGCCTCCTCGGCGGCCGCGTCGAGCGTGTCGAGGGTCTCGTGGAGGTAGCCGTGCAGGCCCAGCGGGTGGCCCTGGGCGGCGATCGCCCGCACGACGTCGGGATGCATGCGGGCCGTGTACGACGGCATGTAGAACGTGCCCGGCACGCTGTAGCGCTCGAGCAGGGAGAGGACCTTCCAGACGCCCACCTGCGGCCCGTACAGGCGCTGGCCGAGCTCGCTCAATTGGCCCCTGGCGCGCTCCGGGAAGCGCACGTACTGCGCCGCCTCGCCATCCACGTCCCAGCTCAGGCACACCGCGACGCGCTTTCCGTCCGGCCACTGCGCCATGCGAGAGCCCCCGCTCGTCGATCGTCGGCCGGGTCCGGCGCTATGCCGACGCCCGGGCCGCGAACGGGAAGTTTCGCGCGCCGCGCCGCTCCCCCTCCAGGCCGGCGCGGTTCGGCTCGGTCAGGCGGTACGCGCGGCGCGGCGGGCGCGGGCGGCCCGCACGGGCAGGTAGGACAGCGCGGCGACGGCGGTGAGGCCGGCAGCGATGCCGAGCGCCGTCACCTGCGTCGGCGCGAGCGGGGCCGTGGCGATGATGGCGACGATCAGGACGATCTCGAACCAGGAGAGATAC
>JAKASY010000611.1 GCA_021817625.1 Bacillota bacterium
TCATGCTGCGCTCCAGCCTGGAGCGCGCGGTCGGCCTGAACGCCGTGCTCGGCCTCGTGGGGCCGACGATCTTCGTCGTCGTCTCCGCCCTCGGCGTGATCGGCCTCGCCGGGCGCATCAGCGCCTTGCGCCTGGTCCTGGTGTGCGCCGGCGTCCTCCTGGTGCTGGCCTCGTCGCGCGCAGGCTAGGTCGCTCCGCCGGGCGGCTGGCTCGGGTCCTGCTGGCGAAGCGCCTCCGCCCGCACCCGATCATGGCAGGTGGCGCAGACGTGGGCCGGCACGTCCTCCGCCCGAACGGCGTGCGCCGCCTCGGGATGCCACTTCGGCACCTCTTCCTCGCGCCCGCAGAGCGAGCACCTGAGCTTGGGCACGGCGACTCCCCCTTTTGTCACCGCGTGCCGCCCTCGACCACGAGGCTACCGCCGCGCAGGCGGGGTCGCAACCGAGCGCTGGCCGTGCGGCCCGGCAACCGGCCGCGCTTGGCGACGTCGCGCCCGTCAATCACCTTGAGATCCATGGTCATGTCGATGGGCGACGCGGACGACACGTAGTGTCCCACGCCGAAGCGGGTTGCGCCGGCGGCGCGCAGGAGGACGATGCGCTCGGGCGTCAGGTTGCCGGACACGAAGATCTGGACGTGCCCGTACCCGGCGCGGTCGAGGCGGGTCCGCACCTCCTGCACCAGCCCGGGGGTCACGCCGCCGCGCTCGCCGGGCGTGTCGAGGCGCACGCCCGCAAGGCTTGGGCCGAGTGCCTCGGCCACGCGCAGCGTCTCCTCCACCTCGTCGTGGAACGTGTCGACGAGCACGGTCACGGGGCCGTCGACCCCGTCGGCGGCCAGGAGCTGCGCCACGCGCACGGTGTCGCCCGCGAGCAGGACGACCGCGTGCGGCACCGTGCCCACGGGCTCCTGCCCGACGAGCCGGGCGGCCAGAACCGACGCGGCCCCGTCCAGGCCGCCGACGATCGCCGCCCGCTCCATCGTGGACGCCACCGCCGGGTGCACGTGGCGGGCGCCGAAGCTGATGAGCAAGGCGTCGCCGGCCGCCTCGCGCACCCGCCGCGCCGCCGTCGCCCAGCCGGAGGCGCTCGCCAAGACGCCCAGGAGCGCCGTCTCGAACAGGCCGAAGGCGCCGTAGGGCCCGCTCAGGCGCATGACGGGCTCCTTGGGCGCAAACGCGTCGCCCTCCGACAGGCACTCGACGTCCACGGGGCGGCCCTCAAGCAGGGCGAGCGCCTCCTCGACGCCGCACAGGAGGCCCTCGCCCTGCGAGAAGACCTCCGCCACCACGGGCGTGTCGAGGCGGCCGATGCGCCGCAGGATGTCGGCGCCGCGCGCGAAGTACACGTCGGCCGTCGCGCCCGCGCGGATCTCCGACCAGTCGGCCGACGTCTGCCGCCGGCCCGGTCCGACCCGAAAGGCGCCGACCCGGTCCATGGAGTCCAGGACGGAGGCGCGCTCGTCGTCCTCGCTCACGCGGGCTCGCCGCCGCGCGGCGGGACGCCCACCGCCCGCCGCAGGCGCTCCTTCGCCTCCGAGGTGCCGACGACGATCAGGAGGTCGCCCGCCTGGATGGGCATCGACGGGTCGGGCGAGAAGATCTCCTCCCCCTGGCGGGCGATGCCGATCACCGTCGCTCCCGTTCGGCTCCGCAGGTCGGCGCCCTGAAGCGTCTTGCCGACCAGGGTGGACTCGGGCGGGATCATGATCTCCTCGACATGCCGCATGGTCGCGATCGTCCCCGACGTGTAGTGCAGAACCTTGACGATCGCCTCCTCGAGGCGCGCCTCCATCTCCTTGCGCTCCTGCAGGAGGCTTTCGATCTCCTCCTCCAGCTCGAGCAGGGCGGCACCCATCTTCGACTCCTCGAGGTAGCGCCCGGCGGCGCCCTCGGACTCCACGACGATGCCGCTGCCGGCCACGGCGCGCACCACGCCTCGGCTGTGGAGAAGGGCGACGGCGCGCCGGATCGTCTCCGGCGACACCTTGTAGAGCCCGGCCAGCGAGCTTCGCCCGAACAGGCGATCGCCGCGCCGGTACTCGCCCGTCACCACGCGCGAGGCGATGTCCATGGCAATCTCTTCGTAGCGGGGAAGAACGGTCGTCTTTCGCCTTGGCACGACGCACTTCGCTCCCGTCCGCACCGCCCAGCCGGGCGGACGCGGTCATCCCTGCCGCGGGTGGGCGCGGTCGAGTGAGGCCGCCGAGGGCACGAGCGCCGCCACCTCGCGTTCCGAAAGGTAACGGTACCGCCCGGGCCCGAGCCCCGTCAAGGTCACCGGGCCCACCGCCACCCGCACAAGCCGCACGACGGGCAGGCCGACGGCCGCTAGGAGGCGCCGGACCTCCCGCTTGCGACCCTCGCTCATGACCACCTCGACCACCGCCCGCGCGCGCTCGGCCAGCCTGCGCTCCGCCAGATCGAGCCCCGCCTGGCCCTGCGCGAGCGACAGCGCGCGGGCGGAAAGAGCGCGGGCCGGCCCGTCCTCCAGCTCAACTCCGTGGCGCAGGGCGGCGAGCGCGCCCTGTCCCGCTCTCGCCGCCACCCACGCGCGGTAGCGCTTGCGCACGCCGCCGCTCGGGTGGGCCACGGCCTGCACGACACGCCCGTCG
>JAKASY010000612.1 GCA_021817625.1 Bacillota bacterium
CGCGGCCGCGTGGCGCATGGCCGGCCACGCGGATGCCGGCGGCGGCGTGCGCGTGGGCTTCGGCCTCGACCATCACCTCCTCCAGGCCGGGCGCCCTCTCTGGCTGTGCGGCGTGCGCCTCGAGGGGGCGGAGGGGCTCGTGGGCCACAGCGACGGCGACGTCGCCCTGCACGCCGTCGCCAACGCCATCCTTGGCGCCGCCGGTGAGCGCGACATCGGACACCACCTGCCGCCGGGCGATCCCGCCACGGCCGGCATGGCCAGCCGCGCGATCGTGGCCCTGGCCCTCGCGCGCGCGCGGGCGAAGGGCCTGCGGCCGGTGCACGCACAGGTCACCCTGACGGCGCCGCGCCCTCACCTCGGGGCGCATGTCGATGCCATGGCCGCGTCGCTCGAGGCGATGCTCGGCGTGGGCCCGGGCGCCGCCGCCGTGCACGCCACGAGCGGCGAGGGCCTGCTGCGGGATGCCATCGAGGCCCACGCCGTGGCCACGCTGGCCCCGGCGTCCTGGCCCCCGGGCCTCTAGGCGGGCGTGAGCGGCGCCGCGGAGTCGGCGTCGGAGGCCCGCACCGCCGCCTTGGGCAGCGTCACGTCGAAGCGCGCACCGCCGGCGCGCGAGCGGGCGACGCCGATGCGTCCGCCGTGGCTCGTGACGATCCAGCGGGCGATCGCGAGGCCCAGGCCGTGCCCGCCCTGGCGGCGGCTGAAGGCCGGGTCGAAGATCGCCTCGGCCCACTCCTCGGGCACCCCGGGTCCGTCGTCCTCCACGGTCAGGCGCGCCCACGCGTCCTCCTGGCTGACGGTCAGCCAGACGTGGCCGCCGGGCGCGGCAACGCTCGCCACGGCGTTGTGCAGGAGGTTGGTCACCACCTGCGCGAGCCGCGTCGCGCGGCCGCGCACCCAGACCTCGCGCTCGTTCCCCTCGAGCGCCAGGGACACCCCGGAGCCCGTCGTCTCCGCGGCGAGCACGTCGAGGGCGCCCCGAGCGACGCTGGTGAGGTTGATCGCGGCGGCGCCGATATCGGACAGCTCATCGCCCTGGAGAAACTCGTTCACGACCTCGATGATCCGGTCCACCTCGCGCATGGCGATCTGGGCGTAGCGCTCGCGCTCCTCGACCCCGGCGGACGGGAGGATTTGGAGGAAGCCGCGGATGGTGGCCAGGGGGTTTCGGATCTCATGGGCGGTGGCGGCGATCAGGCGATCATGGCGGAAGGCGGCGTCCGCGGCCGCGTGCTCCTCCAGCGCCTGCGCGAGGACGAGCACCGAGCCGTCGGACAGGGTTTCGCGCGCCGGTACGAACTGGGGCGCACGGCCGCTCTCGACCTCGCGCGACAGGTGCTCGAGCACCCGCGCCTCGCTCTCGCCCAGAAGCGCGTCGAGCGGCGGCCAGCGGGGGCTGAGCGGGCTCCACGCGTCGAGCGCGTCGTTGCGGAACAGGAGGAGTCCGAGCGTCCGGTCGACGCCCGGTGGAGCGACCATCCGCGGCGCCTCGGGCACGGCCTCGTCGGCGATCACCTCCGGCGCCACGTAGAGGGCGACCGCCACCTCCTGGCCCTCGAGGTTGCGCACGCGGTCCCTGACGTAGGCGAGCCGCCCCAAGTCGCCATCCGGGGCGGCGAGGGTGCCCCGGTCGGATGCCGGTGGCGCGCAGTCACCGTAGCGCCGCCAGAACGCCGCCCAGTCGGGGAGGGCGGCGTCGAGGCGGAGGAGCTCCGGCGCGCGACCGTTGGCGTATAGTGGATCGCCTGACAGGCTCCAGACGAGGACGGCCACGGGCAGGCGCTCGAGGCTTGCGCGCCCGAGCAGCACCTCGTTGTACACAACGATGCGGTCGGTAAGAAGCCAGGCGTTTGGGCCGCCCATCTCGGTGGCCAAACCCCCCTCCAGCACCGCGTTGCCGCTTGGTTCGACGGCGGGTGCTAGCAGCCCTGCTTGCTCTGGCGTGAACGACGAATGAATGAGATTATCGCGAGGAATCTCCGTGCTGTGCAGCCGTTCGGCGGATTTTGACACCCATCGCCATTCGCACTATAGTATCCAAAGTACCCAGGAGACTGGGCGGGGGTGACGCCATGGCACTGGGCTGGTGGCGAGAGCAGATCGCCTGCGTCATGGCCCGCGATCCGGCCGTCCGGAGCGCCTGGGAGGTTCTCTGGTGCTACCCGGGCGTGCACGCGCTGTGGCTGCACCGCGGCGCCCACGCGCTATACCGCTCCCGCCTGTACTTTCTCGCCAGGCTCGTCTCGTCCTGGTCGCGGCTTCTCACCGGCATTGACATCCACCCCGGCGCCGTGATCGGGCCCCGCGTGTTCATCGACCACGGCACCGGCGTGGTGATCGGCGAGACCGCCGTGGTGGGCGCGGATGTTACGATGTACCAGGGCGTCACGCTCGGGGGCACGGGCAAGGAGCACGGCAAGCGCCATCCTACGGTGGGCGACCGCGTGCTCCTCTCCGCCGGCGCGATCGTGCTCGGCAACATCACGATCGGCGACGACGCGCGCGTCGGCGCGGGCACCGTGCTCCTGCGGTCGGTGCCGGCCGGCGCCACGGTGGTGGGCGTGCCGGGCCGCGTCGTGGCGATGAACGGCAAGGCGGTCAGAT
>JAKASY010000613.1 GCA_021817625.1 Bacillota bacterium
CGCGCCCGACGCCGCAGCCACGAACTCCAGGATGCCGAGCGCCCGCTCGACCGCCTGCGCGCCGTCCGGGTTGCTCATGCCGCCATCCCTCACCGCATTATGGTAGGGGCAACCCACATTCTAGAATGGGGTGCCGAAAAGTCAAGCGATTCGGTCTCGAAGACGGGCCCTCCGGACCCGGTCCGGGGGCCCTTTGGTCTCACCTCAGGGTACGGCGTACGGGCCGGGCCTACCTGCCCAGCGTGATCGAGGCGTATACGCCGAACGCCAGCTCGCCGCCGCGGGCATGCGCGGCGAGAAGGGCCGCGGCCGCCGCGTCGAACGCCTCGGCCCGCGCCGGGTCCATGCGGTCGCGCGAGAAGCCATTGCGCGAGTGCATCGACTCGACGTACCGGTCGACCGGCATGCGTACCGGCGCCGCCTCGGTCCGCAGGACCTCGTCGACGTGCAGGAGCCCATCGGCCGCAAGCAGGTCCACCAGGTTGTAGGGGCGATACTGCCGGTTGGTCGAGTAGGTGCCGATGAGCGCCATAAGCGGGCCGGTCCAGGCCTCGACGCTCTCGATCCGGCCGACGATGGCGATGCGCCCGGCCGGGCACAGGGCTGCCCGTAGGCGGGGCAGCACCACCTTCCACTCCATCCAGTGCAGGCTCTCGCCCGCGGTGACGAGCCCGTACGGCGGCGACAGGGGGGCGGTCTCCGCGGCGCCGTGGATCCACGCGACGCGCCCGCCCGCGTTCGGGCGGGCGCGCGCGACGGCCAGCATCGCCGCGGAGGCGTCCACGGCGTCCACGTGCTCGACGTCGGGCGCGAGACCCAGTGCCAGGTCGCCGGTCCCGCAGCCGACGTCGAGCAGCCTGCGGCAGTCGGCAGGCACCTGCCGCGCCAGGAGCGCGAACGTCTCCGGCGGGTATGGGGGTCGCCGAGCGTAGGCGGCGACCACGCTCGCGTCCTGGAACTGGGCCGCGTACTCGGGCCCCAGGTGCGACGGCTTCGGCATCGGCCACCTCCCGCATCGCGCTGCCGGTCTCTTGGTCCGCCACCCCGTGCCCGGCCGGGGACGACCGCGGGCGTCGGCTGGCCGGTTCGCCTGGCCAGGGCGCACCACCTTGCCGGGGCATGCGAGCGCCCGGCCACAGGCGCCGGGCGCGGGCTCAGGCGCGGAAGCTCTCGGGCCGCTCGGGGCTGGCCTCGGCCAGGGCCCGGCGCACGCCCTGCGCGTCAAGGTTCTTCACGTACACCGGCGTACCCGGCTGCTGGCGCCATGACTCCGCCAGGGCGCCGGCGTCGATGGGGTCGAATCCGAGGGAGTCGACGAGCGACATCACGACCGCCTTGGCCTCGACGTCGTCGCCCGCCACGGGCAGGGCGATGCGGCCGGGCGTGCCCGGCGGCAGGCCACCCGTCAGGAGGCTCTGGGCGCCGATGTTGTTGAACGCCTTCAGCACCGGGCGTCCCAGGTGGCCCTGCACCCAGACGCTCTCCGGCATGCCGTCCTCGATCGCCTGGATGCGCCCGTCACGCCGCGGGTAGTAGTTGCCCGTGTCCACCACGGCGGCGCCCTCGGGCGCGCCCGCGAGAACGTCCGCGGGGAGCTGGGGAACCCTGCCCTCGGGAATCGTGACGACGACCACCGCGGCGCCGTCCGCCGCCTCACGGGCGTGGACGGGCGTTGCGCCCGTCTCGCGCGCCAGGTCCAGGAGCGTCTCGGGCCCGCGGGAGTTCGCCACTCGCACCTCGTGTCCGAGGGCCGTCAGCCGGCGCGTGAGCGCTCCGCCGATGTTGCCCGCGCCAATGATCCCAATGCGCATGTAACCGCCCCTCCCTGCCGCACGGGTCGGTCCCGTCGGACGACCCGCGTCGCGCATCCAGCATACCGGTCCCGGCACGCTACGGGGTGTCACAAGGCCGCACGGCGGACTCTGCCTGTGTTCAGGGCCGGGCTTTGGGCCCTGGGCGGCAGCGGTCAGCCAGCGACGCGCTGCTCACCGTGTCGCGAGTCGGGGCCGGCCTTGCTCCTTCTGACGAGGCAACCGGCCTTCGCGCACTCCTCGCTGGTCGCACGGGAACGGACCGTGACCGGCGATACCGGCGTCATCCCGGCCACGCGCCCCACCTAGCGTGACTGGTCTGCCGCCGGCGGGAGGTCGCCCGTCTCAAGAAGCGTCTTGAGCCCGGAGAGGAGCGCCGGCCACCCCTCAGTGACGCTGCGCCTCACCTCGCTGTCCGGCTCGAACCCGTCGTGCACCACGGTGAGCTTGACGAAGTCCCCCTGGGGCTCGAGCTCGAAGGTCACCTTCGACTGACGCTCCGTAGCCCATTGGGCCACCTTCTCGGCGGGGAAGCCGAACGCCTTGCCGAACTCCGGAGTGGCGATGTGCCAGGTGTAGGAGAGGCGTCGATGGGGCTCGTACGCGAGCACCACCTGCCTTGGGTCGGCATCCATCGCACCGCGCTGCTCCCAGACCATCGGCGCCCCGACCTGCCAGCCGCTGTGAAACGTAACCCCCCAGTAGCGACGCGTGAAGGCGGGATCTGTCAGCGCCTCCCACAGCCGCTTGGGCGTCGTGGCGATATAGGTTACGTACACGAACGCAGTCT